>JAEXPL010000301.1 GCA_023446865.1 Verrucomicrobiota bacterium
TCTGTAACCTGCGCTGCACCGGCGAAACCGCACTCCCCTACGGCACGGTGCTCGAGTTGCGGCTCGTCGACCTCACCCGGGCCGACCCCCGCCCCTCGGTGCTCGCCGAGCGCATCGAGTCCAATCCAGGCCAGCCACCGTTGCGTTTTCGGTTGTTCTACAACCATGCCGCCATCGATCCGAGCCACGACTACGGAGCCGAGGCGCGCATCCTCTACAAGGGGCGTCCGCAATGGATTCAGACGGAACCGGCGCCCATCATCACCAAGGGCCATCCCGACGAGGTGGACATCGTGCTCCAGCCGGCGCCGTGACCGGCCGCCTCCCGATGCGCCCCGCGACGTTCGCCGGCAAAGTCGTCTGGATCACCGGCGCGTCCTCGGGCATCGGCGAAGCCCTCGCGTACGCCGCTGCCGCGGCCGGCGCACAAGTCGTGGTCTCGGGCCGTCGCTCCGAGGAACTCGCCCGCGTCGCCACCGCCTGTGCTGGAGAGCTGGAGCCACTCGTGCTGCCACTCGACCTTACCCGCCCGCAAGACTTCGCTCCGGCCGCTGCCGCGGTGCAGGAGCGTTTCGGTCGGATCGATGTCCTCGTGAACAACGCCGGTGTCGGGCAGCGCGCTCTCGCGCAAGACACCCTTCCGGCGGTTGAACGGGCCATCATGGAGGTGAACTACTTCGGCGTCGTCGGCCTCACCAAGGCCGTGCTTCCGGTCCTGCTCGCCCAGCGCTCGGGCAGTGTCGTCGCAATCAGCAGCGTCATGGGCTACATCGGCACTCCGCGCCGCGCCGCCTACGCTGCGTCCAAGCACGCCCTCCACGGTTGGTTCGACTCGCTCCGCGCCGAGATCGGTCCGCAGGGCATCCACGTCTGTCTGGTCTGCCCTGGGTACGTGCGCACCGCGCTCTCGCAACACGCGCTGACGGCCGACGGCGGTGCCCACGCCCGTCTCGACCGCGGTCAGGCCCGCGGGATCGCACCCGAGCGCGCCGCCGCCGCCGTCCTTCGCGCCATCGCCCGCCGCCACGACGAAGTCTACGTGGGCGGGCCCGAGGTCTGGGCCGTGAGGCTCAAGCGCCATGCGCCCCGGCTCTGGAACTGGCTGCTCGGTTGCGCGGTCGAGCGCGGCTGGATCTGACGTTGCTCCCGCCGCCGTAGCGCGCTCCCATCCCCACACCGGCATGGCCATCGTCGAATCCAGAAAAAGCTACGACCCGCGCATCCTGCTGTTCTATGCGCTGCTCGGTCTGCTGCTGCTCATCCTCGTCGCCGGTCTCGCTTTCCGCCAACTGGCCCGGACGGGCGAATACGTCGAGCGGGAGAAGGTGCAGAACCAGCGCCGCGTCCTCATCCCCGGCCCCCGCGGCAACATCACCGACCGCGAAGGCCGGGTGCTCGTCGGCAACCGCGCGCGGTTCTCCGCGGTGCTCCACCTCGCCGAGTTGCGGCAGGAGTTCCGCCGCGAACTGATCCAGATTGTCCGCAACTACCGCCAGATGGACCGCGAGCAACGGCCCTCCGGGCGTGAGCTTGAGAGCCTTGCGCGTGCCGCAGTCGCGCAGCGCTACCTCGACCAGGTCAACCGCATCCTCGGCCGGACCGACCGAGTGGATCCCGACGCGATCGACCGCCACATCGGCCAGGAGTTGCTCCTCCCCTACACCTTGGTCGACGATCTGAGCCCGACCGAGTACGCCCGACTCCTCGAGCAGCTGCCCGTGCGCGGACCACTCCAGGTCTACAGCTCGAGCATGCGCAGCTACCCGTACGGCTCGGCTGCCGCCCACGCGCTCGGCTACATCGGCGCCAACGAGGAACTGCCCGCCTCCGACATCGAGGGCGAAGACCTGCGCACCTTCCATATCCGCGGCACCATCGGCCGCGACGGCCTCGAGAAACAGTTCGACGACCAGCTCCAGGGGCAGACCGGCGGCATCATCTACCGTGTCGATCCCGCCGGCTTCAAAATCGACCCGCCGCTCTACCGACAGAAACCGCAACAGGGCACGGATCTGATGACCAGCCTCGACATCGACCTGCAGCTCGCCGCCGACCGCGCGATGCAGGGCCTCGTTGGTGGTCTGGTCGCGATCAATATCACCAGCGGCGAAGTGCTGGCGCTCGTGAGCAAGCCCGACTACGACCTCAACGAGCTCTCGCCCCGCATGAGCCGGGACACTTTCAAACGCATCAACGAGGAGGGCGGCTGGTTCAACCGCGCCATCAACGGCCTCTACCCGCCCGGTTCGACGTTCAAGATCGTCACCGCGGCGGCGGGATTGCGCGCTGCCTCGATCACGCCGAGCACGCTGCTCAATTGCAACGGCTACTATCAGGTCGGCACCCGGCTGTTCGAGTGCCACGACCGTCATGCCCACGGGGAAGTCGATCTCCGCCGGGCGCTCGCCCTCAGCTGCAACGTCTACTTCTACCAGGTGGGCCTCGAGTCCGGTGCCGACGCGCTCGCCGAGGAGGCGCGCCGGTTCCGTCTCGATCGTCCCGCCGGTATCGAACTGAATGAGACCCATCGCATGAACGTGCCCGATCCGGCGTGGAAGAAGAAGACCGAGGGCGCCAGCTGGACTCCGGGAGATACCGCCAACATGTCGATCGGCCAGGGCGCGCTCCAGTTCAGCCCGCTGCAGATGGCCTGCCTCGTGGCGTCCTTCGCCCGCCAGGAAACGCCGACCGTGCCCACCCTGCTCCACCAACCCGGGCGCGCCCCGGCCGGCCGTGAGGCCGCCAGCCCGCTCGGGCTGCCGGAGTCGAGTTACCTCGCGGTTGTCGACGGACTCGAGCGCGTGGTGCAACTGGGGACCGCCCGCACTGTGCGCATCGAAGGCATTCGGATCGCCGGCAAGACCGGCACCGCACAGAAGACTCAACGCGATGCCAAGACCCAGCAGCTGGAGCGGATCAACATCGCATGGTTCGTCTGCTTCGCGCCGGTGGAGAAGCCGGAGATCGCCATCGCGATCGCGCTCGAGGGCGGCGAACCCGACGTGGAGTATGGTGGCGGGCGTTACGCCGGCCCCGTCGCCAAAGCGGTTCTCCAGGAGCATTTCGCCAAGAAGGAGCGGCGCGCGAACCTCAGCCCGATCTTCAAGATCACACCGGCCCCCTGAGCGCGGCGGGGCCCGACTCTTTTCTAGTCCACGTTGAAAGCAGCAGGCTCCAGTGTAGCGTCGATTGTTGGTACGCCACCCCGCGAAATCCCCCCGGTTTTTTGCGTGCGCCGGCGCACCCGTTTGGGAAAAATCCAATCTTCATGAACATCCACGAGTTTCAGGCGAAGGCGCTCTTCGAGCGATTCGGCATCGCAGTGCCGAGGGGAGTGCCGGCGAAATCGGTCAACGAGTTCGCCTCTGCCGTGCAGACACTGGGGGATGGACCGAGCGTCGTTAAGGCGCAGATCCACGCTGGTGGGCGCGGCAAGGGCACATTTGTCGACGGGTACAAGGGCGGCGTAAAGCTGTCCAAGACACCCGCTGAGGCGATCGAGATCGCGCGCCACATGCTCGGCAACACCCTCGTCACCCTCCAGACCGGCCCCGCCGGCCGGAAGGTCAACACCGTCTACTTCACGGAGGCGGTATCCATCAAGAAGGAGTACTACCTCGCCGTCCTCCTCGACCGCGGATCCTCCCGCCCGGTCATCATCGCCTCCACCGAGGGCGGCGTGGAGATCGAGAAGGTCGCGCACGAGACGCCCGAGAAGATCGCCAAGGTCTTCATCGATCCCGCCGTTGGTCTCCAAGGGTTCCAGACACGCCAAATTGCCTTCGCCCTCGGCCTCAAGGGCGACGAGTTCAAGGCCGCCTGCAAGCTCGTCGAATCGCTCTACAAGTGCTGGTGGGAGCTCGACTGCTCGATGGTCGAGATCAACCCCCTCATCACCACCGCCGACTCCCGCGTCCTCGCCCTCGACGCCAAGGTTTCCTTCGACGACAACGCCCTCTTCCGCCACCCCGAAGTCGTCGCCCTCCGCGATCTCAACGAGGAGGATCCGAAGGAGGTCGAGGCCTCCAAGTTCAACCTCTCCTACATCGCGCTCGACGGCAACATCGCCTGCCTCGTCAACGGCGCCGGCCTCGCCATGAGCACCATGGACATCATCAAGCACTACGGCGGCAACCCGGCCAACTTCCTCGACGTCGGCGGCGGCGCCTCCAAGGAGCAGGTCGCCGCGGCCTTCAAGATCATCCTCACCGACAAGAACGTGAAGGGGATCCTCGTGAACATCTTCGGCGGCATCATGGACTGCAACGTCATC
>JAEXPL010000254.1 GCA_023446865.1 Verrucomicrobiota bacterium
ACCGCTTCTCCTTCTCCGCGCGCCGCACGCTCCAGATCGCGCAGAGCCTCTACGAGAAGCACAAGATGATCACCTACCCGCGTACCGACTCGCGCGCCCTGCCCGAGGATTACGTGCCCACGGTGAACGCCACCCTCGCCCGCCTCCACGGCGAACTCGCGACGCACGCGCAGACCGTCCTCCAGCACGGCTGGGTGCGCCCGAACAAACGCATCTTCAACAACGCCGAGGTCACCGACCACTTTGCGATCATCCCGACCGCCGAGGAACACGGCCACCTCGACGGCGACGAGGCGAAGATCTTCGACCTCATCGCGCGCCGTTTCGTCGGCATCTTCTTCCCGCCGGCGCAGATCGACGTGACCACACGCACCAGCCGCGTGGGCCCGCACACCTTCAAGAGCGAGGGCAAGGTCCTCGTCGAGGCCGGCTACCTCGCCGTCGCCGGCAAGACCGGTTTCGAGGATGGCGCCAAGAGCCTGCCCGCCCTCACCAAGCCCGACGGCCAGCCCCCGCATGCGGCCGTGACCAAGGTCGACGTGACCGACGAGGCCACCAAGCCGCCGGCGCGCTACAACGAAGCCACGCTGCTCTCCGCGATGGAGAACGCCGGCAAGTTTGTCGACGACGAGGATCTCGCCGACGCCATGAGCGAGCGCGGCCTCGGCACACCCGCCACCCGCGCCGCCACGATCGAGCACCTCATCGGCGAGAATTACATCTCCCGCGAAGGCCGCGAGCTCATCCCGACCACCAAGGCCGAGACCGTCTTGGATTTCCTCGGACTCACCAAATGCGACGAACTCACCTCCCCCGCCCTCACCGGCGAATGGGAGTTCCGCCTCCGCAAGGTCGAGCAGGCCAAACTCTCCCGCGAGACATTCATGGAGAGCATCACCGATCTCACCAAGAAGATCGTCTCCAACATCAAGGAGCACGAGGAGACCGGCGCGCCCACCGACGTCGTTTCGCCCACGGACAACCAGCCCCTGCTCGAGTTCAGCCGCTGGTGGCAATCGCAGGACGAAAACCTCCGCGTCTACAAGACGATGAACAACCGCCGGTTCTCCTTCGAGGAGGCGAAGGCGCTCATCGCCAACAAGGAGATCGGCCCGTTCGACGATTTCGTCTCCGAGAAGACCGGCAAGCGTTTCACCGCCAAAGTCGTCCTCACGAAGGACGAGGAGACCGGCAAGTGGAAGGCCTCGATCGACCTTGGCAACAAGGTCGAGATCGCCGACCTCGCCCCCGTCTGGCGTTCCGAGGCCACCGGCCAGGAACTCTGCGAGACCGCCACGCACTTCATCTGCCGCAAGAAGGCGGATACAGGCGGCTACGAGGAGGTCTTCCGCGTCGGCCGCCTGCTCTGCCGCAAGGAACTCCCGCGCGAGCAGATCGTGAAGATCGCCGAGGCCGGCAAGACCGACCTCTTCGAGGACTTCATCTCCCGTTTCAACCGCCCGTTCTCCGCCTACCTCACCCTCGACCCGAAGGAGGAGAATCCCGGCCGCCGCATCCGCTTCGAGTTCCCGCCGCGCAAGCCGCGCGCCGAGGGCGAAGGCGGCAAGAAGGGCCGCGCCCCGAAGGCCCCCGTCGACCTCACCGGCGCTGTCTCGCTCGGCAAGAGCGAGGTCCACGGCGGTGCCGAGATTCTGCAGACGGCGGACACCTACTACGTGACCAAGCCCGGCGCCGAGGCCCCGCGCGTGGTCTTCAAGATGGCCCGCACGATCTGCAAGAAGGAGATCCCGGTCGACGAACTGCGCCGCCTGCTCACCGACGGCCGCAGCGAACAGATCGACGGCTTCGTCTCCAAGCGCGGCTCCGAGTTCTCGGCCTTCCTCGTCCTCTCAAAGAAGAAGGACCGCAGCGAGTTCGAGTTCCCCGAGCGGTAAACGCCGCGCCCGGGCCGGCACCGTTGCGCCGCGGCCGTCTCGGGAAAGGATTGCCACACCGCGCCGTGACCCGACACTCGGGTCCGGCATGCGTGTCGCCCCCCCCTCGAAGCCATCGCTGCGGATCGCCGCGCTCTACGCGATCTTCGGTTCCCTCTGGATCCTTTTCTCCGACCGGATCGCCGGCGCGATTGTCTCCGACCATTCGACCTTGGTTTTTGTCAGCACGGTCAAGGGATGGCTGTTCGTCGCCATCACCACGTTCCTGCTCTACCACCTGATCTCGCAGCAACTTGCCCGCACGGCCGAGGCCACCGCCGCGAAGGCCGCCGCCGAGGCCGCCCGCGCGCATGCGGAAAACCAGCAGGCGCTCGCCCGCGAAGCGGCCAGCGCCGCCGCCCATCGCCTCCTGCTGGCGAGCAAGGCCGCCAACCTCGGCACCTGGGAATGGGAGATCGCCTCGGGCCGTTTCCAGTGCGACGAGCAAATGCACACGCTCTATCGCGTGAAACCGGGCGAACGCGCCGCCACCTTCGCCGCGTGGACCGAACTGATCCACCCCGACGACCAGGATCGCATCCAGAAACAAGTGCAGGCCGCGCTCGACGGCCGCCAGAACTACCACACCCAGTTCCGCATGCTCTGGCCCGACGGGCAGGTCCGCCACCTCGAGGCCCATGCGCTCGTGTTGCGCGACCAAGCCGGCCGGCCGCAGCGGATGATCGGTGTGAACTGGGACATCACCGAGCGCATGGTCACCGAGCAGCGCTACCGCATGCTCGCCGAACACGCCGGCGACGTGCTCTGGATCATCGACCTCGCCACCCGCTGCTACACCTACGTCTCGCCAGCGATCATCCGCCTGCGTGGCTGCACGCCCGAGGACCTCGTCGGGCGGCCGTTCGAATACGGTTTGACGCCCGCCTCCGTCGCCATGATCCACCAGCAGTTGCCCGCCCGGCTGGAGGCATTTCTCCGGGGCGATCCGGCGGCCGTCACCCAGAACCACGAGGTCGAACATCTGCGCACCGACGGCACCGCCGCGCGCACCGAGATCGTCACCACCTTCCTTCGCAACGACCGCGGGGGCATCGACGTTGTCGGCATCACCCGCGACATCTCGCGGCGTCACGACGCCGAACAGGCGCTGCAGCGGAGCACCACCCGCTTGCGCCATGCCGAAGAGATCGCCGGCATCGGCCACTGGTCGATCAACCTCGACACCGCAACCGTCGAGGCTTCGCCGAACGCGGCCAAGATCTACGGCATCATCCCGGCCGCCCACTGGCCCCTCGCGTTGGTCCGATCCTTCACGCTTCCGGAATACCGTCAGCCGTTGGAGGAGGCGCTCGAGGACCTCGTCGCGGGGAAAAAGGTCTATGACAGGATCTACAAGATCCGCCAGCCGGATACCGGGGTCCTCGTCACGATCCACTCCCGCGCCGAGTACGACCCGGAGAGCCGCACCGTCTTCGGCACGATCCAGGACATCACCGAACGCGAAAAGACCCTCGCCGCCCTCCGCGCCAGCGAAGGCAAACTGCGCCTGCTCGTCAGCAATGCGCCGGTGGTCCTCTTCCAAGTCGGTGCCGACGGGCTCTTCCGCATGTCCGAGGGCGCCGGCCTCGCCCAACTCGGCCTCCGGCCCGGCCAGGTCGTCGGGCTGTCCGTCTTCGACGTCTACCGCGATCATCCCGAGATCTGCCGCCAGGTACGGAGCGCGCTGGAGGGGCACACCAGCCACGACCTCACCCGGATCGGCGACACGTGGTTCGAGATCTTCTATAACCCGATGACCGACGCGTCCGGGGCGGTCACCGATCTCATCGGCCTCGCCATCGACATCACCGAACGCAAGAACGCGGAGGCGCGGCTCCGGCTCGAGTCCGCCGCCCTTTCCGCCGCCGCGCACGGCATCGCCATCACCGACGCCACCGGCAAGATCGAATGGATCAACCCCGCCTTCACCGTCCTCACCGGGTACAGCGCCGACGAAGCCCTCGGCCGTGACCTGGGGAAGCTCGTCCAGTCCGGCCAACAGACGGCGGAACACTACCAGGAGATCTGGCGGACGATTCTCTCCGGTGAGACTTGGCACGGCGAACTCCTCAACCGGCACAAGGACGGCACACTCGTCGCCGAAGAGGAGACCATCACTCCAGTGCGGGCCGAGGACGGGCGCATCGCGCACTTCATCGCCATCAAGCAGGACATCAGCGAGCGCCGGCGACTCCAGGAGCAGGCGTTGCGCGCCCAGCGGCTCGACAGCGTCGGCCGGCTGGCCGGCGGCATCGCGCACGATCTCAACAACATCCTCGCGCCGGTGCTCATGGCGCCCGCGGTGTTGCGGGAGAACCTCGTCGATCCCTCGGCCAACGAGATCCTCGACGCCATCGAGATCAGCGCCAACCGCGGGGCCGCCATCATCCGCCAGTTGCTCACCTTCAGCCGCGGTGGTGGCGGCGAGCGTGCCCCGGTTCAGTTGCGCCACATCGTGCGCGACATGGTCGTGATCATCCGCGAGACCTTCCCCAAGAACATCGCCACCCGCACCGACCTGCACTCCGCCTCTTGGCTCGTCCAAGCCGATACCACTCAGCTCCACCAGGTGCTGATGAACTTGTGTGTGAACTCTCGTGACGCCATGCCCGACGGCGGCACGCTGACCATCTCGCTCGAGAACGTCGAACTCGACCACGCCGCCGTCGCCGGCCATCCGGGCGCCGCCCCTGGGCCGCACGTGATCCTCGGCGTCTTCGACACCGGCACCGGCATCGCCCCCGAACATCTCGACAAGGTCTTCGACCCGTTCTTTTCCACCAAGGCCGTCGGCAAGGGCACCGGCCTAGGTCTGGCCACCGTCCTCGGCATCATCCGCGACCACCAGGGATTCGTCGAGATCGCGAGCCACCCCGGCAACGGCACCCAAGTCCGAGTCTACCTTCCGGCCGTCCCCGATGCCCCCACGGCCGAGATCGCCGCCGACGACGACCGGGTGCTGCCGCCGCGCGGCCGTGGCGAACTGATCTTGCTCGTCGACGACGAGGAGAACGTGCGGCGGATCTCCCGCCGCATCCTTGAGCGCCACGGCTACCGTGTCATCCTCGCGAGCGACGGCGCCGAGGCGCTCGCCCGCTTCCAACAACATCGCGCCACGATCCGCCTCGTCGTCAGCGACCTGAGCATGCCCTTCATGGACGGCCCCGCCCTCATCCGCGCCATCCACCGGATCGATCCAGCCGTCCGCATCGTCGCGGTGAGCGGGCACGCGGCCGAGTCGCCCCAGATCGATGTCGAGGTCGCGGCCTTCCTTCCCAAGCCATACCTCCGCCGCGCCCTGCTCGAGACAGTCGCCTCCGCCCTTCCGCCGGAATGAGGGCGCCGCAGGCGGTTGCCCCGCCGGCAAACTCCCGGCCGCCGCTGGACGCCCCTGCCTCTCGCGTTACGTTTCTGCCATGAGCACCAACGTCCACGCCGTCATCAATGCCGCGGCCGACGAGGCCGATACCCTCTTGGACGGAGTCGTGAAGCCCGCCGAGGCGCGCCCGATCCTCAAGGAATGGCTGGCCGACAACCACCCGGAATTGTCGCCCACCGACCGCGACGCGGTCATCACCGAAGTGCTCGCGCTGCTCGACGAGGAGGATTTTTTCTCCGTCGACGCCGGCGGGCTCGACACCGACGAACCGGCCGACGGGACCGAGCCGGACGAGTAGCCCCGTCGGTCGACAACGAGAGAAGTGCTCACCGCGCCGCCGAATCTCGGCGGCGTTTTCGTTTGCGCCACCGCGGCACCGCCACACTCAGGGCGCCGGCGCCGCGCGCTTCGGCACATCGATCGAGGCGGGCTTGTTGCGCTCCGCGACTACGAGAAACGCGACCCACATGGCCATGAAGACAGCCAACGCGGCGACGATCAGGAGCCAGGGGCGTTCAACGAGCGGATTTTTCACGCCAGTAGTTCTCGTCGAGCAGTTTCGGGTCCGGACCGAGGAACTCGGCCTCGCGTTCGAGCGTGTAGCCGCCGGCGTCGTCGCGCACCGCAATCTGGAAGCGGAACTTGCCCGCGTACGAGGTGCGCGGCACGCGGATGATGACCGTGTGCAGCCCCTCCTCCATCGGCGCGACCTCGATCGGGGTGTCCGTGCCGGTGGCTTGGAGGCCGGCCGGCGCCCCGACGAGTGCGAGGGTGAAACGCCGCGGAGCGGTCGTCTTGTTCGTCAAGCGCACCAGGAACTGGTTGCGCACGCTGTCGGCGTCGACGAAGTAGGCGCCACCGGGCATGCGCATCGTGGCGAAGGCCACCGGCTTCACGTTGTGCAGGACCGCGAGGAGCACCACGGAGCCGAGCAGGAACAGGATCGTGTAGAGGATGGTGCGGGGCCGGATCCAGCGGGTGCGCCCGCCGGCGAAGTTGGTCAGCGAATCGTAGCGGATGAGCCCGCGCGGCTTGTGCAGGCGCGTCATCACGTCGTCGCAGGCGTCGATGCAGGCGGTGCAGGCGAGGCACTCCATCTGCAGGCCCTGCCGAATATCGATTCCGGTCGGGCAGACATGGACACAGCGGAGGCAATCGATGCAATCGCCCGCGGAGGCGGCTTTCGCAGCCTCACTGCCGCGGCGCGGTTCACCACGCTTCGCGTCGTAGCCCACGACCAGAGAATGGTCGTCGACCAAGGCGGACTGGAGCCGGCCGTAAGGGCAGATGACGATGCACAACTGCTCCCGGAACCAGGCGAAGTTGCCGTAGAGCGCCGCAGTCGTCGCGAGCATGAAGAGGAACAGGCCCCAGTGCTCGGCCGGCGCGCTGGTGACCATCGCGTAGAGGTGCGGCAACGAGACAAAGTACGCCAGCAGCAGATGCACGATCAGCAGCGAACACAGGATGAAGAGGCTGTGCTTCAAGACGCGCTTCATCGCCTTGGCCGAGTCCCACGGCGCAGCGTCGAGCCGGCGGCGGGCGGGCGCATCACCGTCGATCAGTCGCTCAATGGCCCGGAAAACGAACTCCAGGAACACCGTCTGCGGGCAGGCCCAGCCGCACCAGACCCGGCCGAGCAGCGCGGTCACGAAGAAGAGCGTGAACCCCATGCCGGTGAGCAGGAAAAAGAGGAGCCACATCTCCTGCGAGGCGATGGTCCAGCCGAAGAGGTGGAAACGCCGCTCCGCGATATCGAGAAAGACCGCCGGAAAGCCGTTGATCGGGATCCACGGCAACAAGACGTAGAGCGCGATCAGCACCGTCGCCACGATCCGCCGCGCGGTCGTCCACCGCCCCCGCGTGTCCGCGGGGTGGAGGAAATGGCGCGATCCGTCGGTGTTGATTGTGGTGACGGAATCGAGACTGGGGCGGGCGGCAGACATGGGCGCGATGGGTGGTGGACGGATAGGGCCGGGAGCGGGCCGAGGCAATCAATCGGGCGGAAAAGGCGGGCCGAAGCCCGCCTCTCATGAACCGACGATCAACCCGCTCCTATTTCGCGTAGGGCGACGGCACCGCGACGGTCTCCTCGCCCTGCTTGTGGTGGCTCAACACGTAAGCCACGACCTGCGCGATGCGCGTGTCGCCCAGGAGCGGCCCCCAAGCCGGCATCCCGGGTCCGGCCACGCCGTTCTTCACCACGGCAAAAACCTCGGTCGGTTTGCCACCATGGATCCAGCCGGTGTCGGCGAGGTTCACGCCGATGAGCTTCGAATCGCCATCGCGACCGCGCAGATCGCCGCCATGGCAGGAGGCGCAAGTGCTCTTGTAGGTCTCGGCGCCCTTGGAGACGAACTCAGGATTCTGCGACATCTTCCACAGGTTGTCGTCGTTGAGCATGGCGACGAGCTTGCCGAGCTTGTCCGCCTCGATGCGCTGCATCTCGCGGGTGACGCGCTCACCATCGGGCAGGACGAGGGCGGACTCATAGTGGACGAACCAGTAGGCGATCGAGAAGGCGATCGCGCCGTAGAGGGTGAGCAGCCACCAGTTGGGCAGCCGCTTGTCGAATTCCTGGATGCCGTCGTAGGTGTGCGGCCGCAGTTTGTCTTCTTGGTTCTGCGGCGTGGCGGGGTCGGAGCTCATGGTCAGATCGGAAGAGTTGGAGAATGGGGCGGAAATGCGTGCTGGGTGATCAGCCGTTGGGAGGATCGTCGTCCAAAGCCATGGCCGCGCGCTTATCGGCCTCGTCGCGCGGAATACGCAGCGTGTGGAGATAGACGAGCAGCGTGCCGAGGGCGCTCAGAACGAAGAGCGCCACGGCCAGCGAGGCCTGCCAGTGTTCGGTGACGAGTCGGCGGAACATGGGATTGCGGATTGCGGGATGGCGGCGAACAACGCCCTCCGTCAGTTTTGCGCGGCCCCGGCCGTGGTCTCGCCGGCCGCCTTGGATTTGCCGAGCTTCTGCAGATAGGCGATGAGGGCGACGAGTTCCTTCTCCGGCGCAACCAGCTTGCCGGCTTTCTTGAGGTCGAGGGCGATCTCCGCGGCCTGCTGCTCGCACTGGGCGTTGATCTCGGCCTCGGTCATCTCGGGGTACGGCACGCCGATGAGGCGCTGCACGCGGAGCTTGGACGGGAGCGCGGCGACATCGGTGTCCTGCTCCGCCAGCCACGGGAACGAGGGCATGTTGGAGTCCTTGTTCATCGAACGCGGGTCGATCGTATGGTCGTAGTGCCAGGCGTTGCTGTACTTGCCGCCAACGCGGGCGAGATCCGGCCCCGTGCGGCGCGAGCCCCACTGGAACGGATGATCGTAGATGGACTCGCCGAGGCGCGAATAGTCGCCGTAGCGCAGGACGTCGGGCACGAGCGTGCGGATCATCTGCGAATGGCAGTTGTAGCAGCCCTCGCGGATGTAGATGTCGCGCCCGGCAAGCTCGAGCGGCGTGTACGGGACCTGGATGCGGTCCTCGACGTTTTCCGGCCGGTAGGCCAGCACGGTCGGTAGGATCTGCGTGATGCCGCCGATGGCCGCCGCGGCGAAGGTCAGGATCGAGAACGGAATCGCGTTGGCCAGCAACTGGTCGTACCAAGCCGCCCACGTGTTGCCCTTCGCGACGAAATGCGCGTAGCCGACGATGATCGTGAGGATCAGGCCGAAGACCGCGACAACGCGCGCGTAGTCGTTGCCGAAGAGCCAGAGGAAGCCGAAGAACAGCGCGAAGCCGCAGACAAGGATCGGCGGGTTGAGGAAGGTGCGGATCGCGCCCATGGCCGACGTCCCCGAGTGCACCTCGGCGGGGTGGACTTCGACGGTGCCGTTCACGGCCTGACCGCTGCGCGCGGTCTTGAAGATATTGTAGGCGAGCAAGACGAAGCCGGAGAGATAGAGCAGGCCGCCGAAGAGGCGGAAGAGCATCATCGGGCGGATGGCCTTCAACGTCTCGGTGAAGATCGGGTACGCCAACGTCGTGCCGTTGTCGGTCGTGGCGAGGAGGTTGAGGCCTTGGGTGATGCCCGAGACCCACATCGCGCCCATGTAGAATAGGATGCCGACCATCGCCAACCAGAAGTGGATGTCGGCGAGCTTCGTGGAGTGGAGCTTCGTGTTCCAGAGGCGCGGGGCCAACCAGTAGAACATACCGGCGGCCATGAGACCGTTCCAGCCGAGCGCACCGCCGTGCACGTGGCCGATGATCCAGTCCGAATAGTGGCCTACGGCATTGACGGAGCGGATCGAGAGCAGCGGTCCCTCAAACGTCGCCATGCCGTAGAACGTCACGCCGGCGGCGAGGAACTTGATCACGGGGTCGGTGCGCAACTTGTCCCAGGCGCCACGCAGGGTAAGCAGGCCGTTGAGCATGCCGCCCCACGACGGCGCCCAGAGCATGAGGCTGAAGAGCATGCCCAGAAACTGGAGCCAGGTGGGCAGCGCGGTGTTGAGCAGGTGGTGCGGGCCGGCCCAGATGTAGACGAAGACCAGCGACCAGAAGTGGATCACCGAGAGGCGGTACGAGTACACCGGGCGCTCGGCGGCCTTCGGCATGAAGTAGTACATGATGCCGAGGATCGGCGTGGTGAGGAAGAACGCCACGGCGTTGTGTCCGTACCACCATTGCACCAACGCATCCTGCACGCCGCCGAAGAGCGGGTAGCTGTGCAGCAGCGAGGTCGGGATCGAGAGATTATTGACGATGTAGAGCATCGCCACGGTGAGGATCGTCGCGATGTAGAACCAGAGGGCGACGTAGAGCGTGGGCTCGTTGCGCTTGGCCAGCGTCCAGAAAAAGTTGATCGCGAAGACGACCCAGATCACCGCCACGCAGCACGCGATCGGGGTGATCAGCTCGGCGTACTCCTTGCCGCGGGTGAGGCCGGCCGGGAGTGTGATCGCGGCGGCGACGATGATCAGGTTCCAGCCCCAGAAGTGCAGCTTCGAGAGGAAGTCTGAGGCCGTGCGGCACTTGCACAGGCGCTGCGTCGAATAGTAGACGCCGGCGAACATCATGTTGCCCACAAAGGCGAAGATGACGGCGTTGGTGTGCAACGGCCGCAGCCGGCCGAAGCTGATGTACTGGAGCCCCTCGCTCTGGATCAGCCCGAAGGAGATCCATTCGAGGAACTTACCGTTCATCTGCCAGAAGTTCAGCTGGGAGGCGGCGAGCGCGCCGGCGCTCATGCCCACGATCGCCCAGACGATGGAGGCGATCATGAACCAACGCACAGACTGGTCGTCGTACTCGATTACGGTTTTGGGGCCGAAACGGCCGGGGGCGGGGGCAGGTGAGGCGGCGCTCATGAGCTACGGGGAGGCGTTGGCGGGGTTGCAGGCCGGGCAGGGACGGAAGTCAGCTGGGCGGATTGCGGTTGCGACGAAGTCGCGTGCGCGATCGGCGCGTCGTCCTCGAGGGGAAGTAACGCAGAACGTTCGGGTGAACCGAAGTGAAAACGCCGATGTTCCTTCACGAAGAGTGCGAGGAACACAAGCGCCAGCAACAGGCTCAGGATGACCGTGATCCAGAGTACCGGCATTGAGTGAGTGGTAGTGGTGGTAGGCAGAACGCCGTGGGTGGGACGGCGGCGGCACATCGTCACCGAGAGTGGGCAACGCTGCTCCGCAGATCTTGGCAAATGTAGTGTGGGATTTGGCACTCGGGGCAAGCTCCGAGAAAGCCCTCCCGCCTCAAAAGATGCGGAAGGTTGGCCAAGCGACGCTGCGACCCGGCGCCCCCCCTGTGCCAAGATTCCCCCATGCACCGCAGTTTCGTCGCCGAATTCGCTGCGCGACGCCCCGCGATCAAACACGCGTGGGAGAAGAAACTGCGTCTCGAACCGGTCACCAGCCCCCTGGCGAACCCCGATACACTGGTCCTGCTGATGGATCGGACCCTCGACGACTTGGAGCAGGCATTGGCCGAACGGTGCAGCGCTCCAGTGCTGCCCCCGGGGCGTGCGGCGCGCACCGGCTGTCTCTGTGGCCTCAACCCGCTCTTGGCCTACTTTCGTGTCGCAGCCAGCGTGATTCCGGCCGTGATGAGCCAAGGTGCTGATCGCTGCCCCGCACTCAGTGCCGCCACCTATGCCGCCTGTCTGCAGGAGACGCTCGCGGCGATCCAAGCGACCGCCCACGAGGAGATCCGCTCCTTCTGCGCGATGTGCCAGACCGAGATCGTCCGCGGGACACGCCACGCTCCGGCCAACTCCGGCCTCCCTTTCGCCCTCGCCGCCAGATGACCAGGCGCCTCAGCGCGAGATCCCCGCGACCGAATCCGCCAGAATCCGCTCACGGTACGACGACGGCGACTCGCCGGTGATGCCGCGAAACACCCGGTTAAACTGGGACAGCGACTGGAAGCCTACCTGAAACGCCGCCTCGCTCACCCGGACATGGGGGTTGAGCAGAAGATTCTTCACCTTCTCCACCCGCACTCGCGCCAAGTAACTGGTGAAGGTCAGGCCGGTGGCCTGTTTGAACATCTTGCAGAAGTAGTACGCGCTGGTGTTCACGGCCTTCGCGACCTCGCTCAGGCGAAGATCCTCGGCCTGATGTTCCTCGATAAAGCTCTTGGCCCGCTGAATCATCGGCGACTCGCCCAACTGGTCCTTGACGATCAGCTGGTTGCTCAAGGTCGCGAGGTGCTGGGCGAAGATCTCCAGCAGCCGCACGATCGACTCATATTGTTTCCGCGACAAAACCCGGGTGTGGAAATAGGCCTCCTCCAGGCGCTTCACGTCAATATCCATGCCCCACTTGAGCAGGGCGTTCGCGGTCCGCGAGAAGTCACCATTCTGCGGCTGTTGCAGGTGCACCTGCCCGGTCTGGAGGTAGGCGATCGTGTTCTCCCCCACCCGCACCGGTACCACCGTCTCGCACAGGCCCGCGAAACATTTCAGAGTCTTGGTCCTGACCCCGGCCTGCTCCTCAACCTTCTTGCGCATGCTCAGGCACGCCGCACACGACTGGTTCGATTGGCCGAGCAACACACAGAACGGGTTCTGGTCCCGGCTGTCGCCCATCGCCAGATGAAGGGAGTCGAGCGCCCGCAGGCCCAGCGGCAGCCCCGTCGTGTCTCGAAATGCCCGCGCATAGTCCCGGAATATGTCCGAGCGGCGGAGCAATTCGACAAGACCTTGGCTTCGTTTGGCCGGAGTAATCTTCTCCTTCATCGACGGGTAGATCGCAGGGCCGGGACGTTGTGGAGGCGGCGGCGGCGGCGCAAACCAAAATCCCAAAATCTGCGCAGGGTTAACCAAAGGTTGCGCAGTGGAGAGAAGTCCGTCTCGCTACTATCGACCGTTTGCTTCCACACATCACATCCATGACCGCTCCCTCCTCTACTGACCTCGCCAACGTAATCGCCGCGGCCCTGTCCAAGGCTCCCACCAAAAACGCCAAGGTTCTCGCCTTTGTCCGCGAGAACGCCGAGCTCTGCCAGCCCGACGCCATCGGATGGTCCGACGGCTCCCAGGCCGAGTACGACCGCATGGTCGACCTCATGGTCAAGGGCGGCACGGCCATCCGCCTCAACAACGCCAAGCGCCCGAACTCCATTCTCGTCCGTTCCGACCCGACCGACGTCGCGCGCGTCGAGGATCGCACCTACATCTGCTCCGTCCGCAAAGAAGACGCCGGCCCGCCCAACAACTGGATGGCCCCGGCCAAGATGAAGGAAACCATGCTGCCCCTCTACAAGGGCTGCATGAAGGGCCGCACGATGTACGTCATCGCCTACTCGATGGGCCCGGTCGGTTCCCCGCTCGCCCACATCGGCGTCGAGCTCTCCGACTCCCCGTACGTCGTCGCCAACATGCGCATCATGACCCGCATCGGCACCGCCGTGTGGACCGCGCTCGGTGACAAGGACTTCGTCCCCTGCCTGCACTCCGTCGGCAAGCCGCTCGCCGCCGGCGAGAAGGATGTCGCCTGGCCCTGCAACCCGACCAAGTACATCACGCACTTCCCCGAGGAGCGCATGATCTGGTCCTTCGGCTCCGGCTACGGTGGCAACGCCCTGCTCGGCAAGAAGTGCTTCGCCCTCCGCATCG
>JAEXPL010000352.1 GCA_023446865.1 Verrucomicrobiota bacterium
CTCACGAGCACCGATTTCCGCTTCAAGATGCGCGTGTGGTTCCTCAAGACCACGCCGAGCATCGACGCCGAGTCCAGCGTCGGCGCCAACATCGACGTCTGGGCGCGCGAGGGCGTCGTCTACCGCAACACCCCGCGCCGCAACGACGAGGTGAACGACACGTGGATGACCGACTCCGGCCGCCTGCTCTACAAGCAGATCGCCGGCGAGACGCGCATCACGCAGCCCCTCGTCAACGGCCATCCCGCGGACTTCGAGGAGGCGTTCGACGCCGCGGTGCGACTGCTGCAACCGGAAACCGGAGACCGGAAACCGGAAAGCGCGTCCGGCATCGCCGTGGTCGCGTCCGGGCGCCAGTCCCTCGAGGAGCAGTTCCTCACCCGCAAGCTCGCCGCGGCGCTCGGCGCCGTGCGCACCGACATCGTCGGCCGGGTGGGGCAGGGCGACGGCCTGCTGCTCTCCGCCGACCGCAACCCGAACGTTCGCGGGGCGCTCGTCACCGGGCTCATCTCGGCGTATCCGCAGACTCAGCTGACCGAGCTCTCCGCCGCGATCGACGCCGGCGCCGTGCGGACCGTGATCACCTTCGGCGAGGATCTCGCCGCCGCCGGCCTCACCGCCGAGCAGCTCGCGAAGGTCGCGCTGATCAAGGTGGGCACGCAGCGCTCCTCCAACGCCGCCGCCGCCCGGGTGGTGCTGCCCGCGTTCACGATGTTCGAGAAACGCGGCTCGTTCATCAACCAGCAGTTCCGTCTCCAGAAGTTTGGAGCCGCCGTCGCCGGTCCGGCCGAGGCGCGCGACGACCTCGCGATCCTCTCCGCCCTGATCACCGCCGTGAGCGGCACCGAGGCCCCGGCCGATGTCGACGCCGTCTGGGCCGAGCTTGCCGCCGAGATCCCGGTGCTCGCCGGCCTGTCGTGGGCTGCGATCCCGGCCACCGGCCAGCTGCTCGACGGTTCGGCCTGGGCCGGGTTGCCCTTCGTCGAGGGCGAGACGCTCCATTTCAAACCGGCGGCCAAGCCGGCCAACGCCTGAGATGAACGCCGCGGGACACAGTCATATCGGTACAGCCTCCGCTTCCGCTCGATGGGTTGGCGCGGCGTCTGCCGGGCTGCTCGCGGCCTCGACCCGCTTGGGGGCAAGCGGGTCCACCAACGATCCGGTCTTCGCGCTTGCGGGTGGACCGCGTTGCCCCCAACGCGGTCGCGCGCCCCGTGCTCGCCGCGCGTGTGAGTTCTCCCGCTCCCTTTCCGCCTGATGGACTTCCTCCAACAGCTCCCGTCCTCGCTGCCCGTCGCGGCGATTCTCCAGCCGGCGCTCGACTGGTTCTTCGCGCTGCCCGAGCCGCTCGTGGTCGCCGTCTCCGCCCTCGTGAAGGCGTTGCTGGTCGTCTCCGTGCTGATGGGCGGCTGCATGTACTCCGTGCTCGCCGAGCGCAAGGTCTCGGCCTGGATCCAGGGCCGCACCGGCCCCAACCGCACCGCGATCCCATGGATCGCCGCCATCCCGGTCCTCGGCCGTTTCCTCCAGCGCCTCGGCCTGTTCCAGCCGCTGGCCGACGGCGGCAAGTTCCTCTTCAAGGAGGAGCCGATCCCGCGCCACGTGAAGTGGTTCTATTTCAACCTCGCGCCGATGGTCGCCCTGATTCCGGCGCTCACCACCGTCGTCGTGGTGCCGCTGGGCGAGTATGTCGATGCCGCCGGCCGCACCGTGCCGCTGATTCTCGCCAACCTCGACCTCGGCATCCTCTTCATCTTCGCGGTCTCCTCGCTCGGTGTGTATTCGACGATCCTGGCCGGCTGGGCGTCGAATTCGAGGTATCCGTTCCTCGGTTCTGTCCGCGCCACCGCGCAGATGATCTCCTACGAGATCGCGATGGGTCTCTCGATCATCCCGCTGTTCCTGCTCGTCAACACGCCGGGCGCGCCGGGCACGCTGAGCCTGATCCGCATCGTGCACTGGCAGGGCGAGGCGGGCTGGTTCCTCTTCGTCGCGCCGGTCTCGGCGCTGGTGTACTACGTGGCGCTCTTCGCCGAGACCAACCGCCTGCCGTTCGACATGCCCGAGGGCGAGGCCGAGCTCGTCGGCGGTTTCCACACCGAGTACGGCGCGTTCAAGTTCGGCCTCTTCTTCACCGCCGAGTACGCGCACATGATCGTCGGCTCCGCGGTGTTCTCGCTGCTCTTCCTCGGCGGCTGGCAACCGCTGCCTTTCGTCACCTGGGAGAAGCTCGCGCTCTGGACCGGCCTGCCGCTCAACCTCGGCTTGCTCGGGGCGCTGCTCGCGATCCTCACGCTTGTCGCCAAGGTCGCGTTCTTCGTCTTCGTCTTCATCTGGGTGCGCTGGACGGTGCCGCGCTTCCGCTACGACCAGGTCATGCGTCTCGGCTGGCGCGTGCTCCTCCCGCTCGCCCTCGCCAACATCGTCGCCTACGCGATCGGGATCGCGGTGTTCTCCTGACCTCCGCCGTTCCTGGCTCCCGAATCCAGCCTCCCGACTCCTTCTCCCTGATGCCCGCCACCGTCAAAGTCGTCGACCGCCAGCCGCTCTCGTTCCTCGCGCGCACCTACTTGCCCGGCCTCTTCGCTGGCCTACGCACGACGCTGCGGCACATGCTCGCGCCGAAGATCACGATGGAGTACCCCGAGGTGCGTCCGCCGATTCCGACCGGCTACCGCGGCGTGCCCACCCTCGTGAAGGACCCGCACGGCCGCGAGAAATGCGTCTCCTGCCAGCTCTGCGAGTTCGTCTGCCCGCCGAAGGCCATCCGCATCGCCCCTGGCGCGATCGACGCCACCGGCCCCAACGCCCACGTCGAGAAGGCGCCCAAGGAGTTCGAGATCGACATGCTGCGCTGCATCTACTGCGGCTACTGCCAGGAGGTCTGTCCCGAGGAAGCGATCTGGCTGCAGAACGTCTATTCGCTTTCCGGCTACAAGCGCGCCGACTTCGTCCACAAAAAGGCGAAGCTCTACGAGCTCGGCGGCACGCTGCCCGACGCGCACTACAAGTGGGACAAAAAGAAGGCCGCCGAGGAGGCCGGCAACGCGCACTGACCTGTTTCCGCCATGGCTGACTTCCTTTTCTACGCCTTTGCCGTCCTGACGCTCGGCTCCGCCCTGATGGTCGCGCTGCACCGCAATGCCGTCGACGCCGCGCTTTCGCTCTTCCTCACCTTCTTCGGCATGGCCGGGTTGTTCGTGCTGCTCGAGGCCTACTTCCTCGCGATCCTCCAGGTGCTCGTCTACGCCGGCGCGGTCGTCGTGCTCTTCGCGTTCATCGTCATGCTGCTCGATGTCGACAGCACCAAGCGCCGCCCGATCGGCGGTTTCGCGAAGGTCGCCGCCGGCCTCTCGCTCGCGCTCCTGGCCACCGGCGTCCTCTGGCTGTTCCACCGCAACCAGCTCACCGGCCCCGCGTTGCCCGCCGAGGCCGCCGGCAGCGCGCTCAAGACCTACGGTCGCCAGCTCTTCACCACGTACCTGCTACCCATGCAGGTCGCCGGCTTCCTCCTCCTCATCGCCATGATCGGCGTGATCGTGATCAGCAAAAAAACGCGGGAGTCCGATGAGGCGGACCTCGGCGACGCTTCCTGATCCCGAACGAACCCGGAATTTCCACAGAAGGTAACGAAGAGAACCAAGAAAGACTCGATCCACCAACCGCCCGGCTCCGGCCTCTGCCTCTTCGTTTCCTTCGTTCTCTTCTGTCGTCCTCCCTTTCCGCCTTCCCGCTCTCCATTCTCCATTCTGCGTTCTCCCTTCCTGTCGTGACCATCTCGCTCAACGCCTTCCTGATCGTCGCCGGCCTGCTCTTCGCGATCGGCTTCTTCGGCGTGCTCCTGCGCTACAACACGCTGGTGCTCTACATGTGCCTCGAGCTGATGCTCAACGCCACCACGCTCGCGCTCGTCGCCTTCTCCCGCTTCAACGGCACGCCCGACGGCAACACCTTCGTCTTCTTCATCATCACCGTCGCCGCCGCGGAGGTCGCCGTGGGCCTGGCCATCATCGTCCAGCTCTACCGCCGCCGCGGCACCGTGCAGGTCGACGAACTGACCGCGTTGAAGGACTGAAGAACATGTACCGCGAGCAACAGACCTCCGATCGTGGTGGGGTGCTTCAGCCCCCACCGTTGGGCTCTGCTCGCACCCGCCGGCCCGGGCTGAAGCACCGGGCCACGTGCTTCTCCGTCTTTCCGTTGTTCCGCATTCTGCATTCTGCGTTCTGCCTTTTCTGATGCCTCCCGTCACGACCACCCTCGCACTCCTGCTGCTCCCGCTGGCCTCGGCCGCGGTGATCGCGCTTTTCCTGCGTCGCCGGCACAACCTCGCCGCCGCCGTCTCCGTGACCGCCGCCGCCGGCATCGCCGCGCTCGCCGCCACGCTCATCTTCGGCGCCGAAAACCACGGCAAGACCATCGCCGACTCCCTCGAGTGGCTCACGCTCGGGCCGCTCACGCTCAAGCTCGGCTTCCTCGTCGACGACCTTGCGAAGCTCATGATGGCCGTCGTCGCGTTCGTCGGCTTCCTCATCCACGTCTTCAGCGTCGGCTACATGCACGACGACGAGGCCAAGGCGCGGTTCTTCGGCGGGCTCTC
>JAEXPL010000355.1 GCA_023446865.1 Verrucomicrobiota bacterium
CTGGACCTACATCAACATCGACGACGGCTGGCAGGCCCCGCGCGGCGGCAAGTTCAACGCCATCCAGGGCAACAAGAAGTTCCCCGACATGAAGGCCCTCGCCGACGAGATCCACGCGCTCGGCCTCAAGTTCGGCATCTACTCCAGCCCATGGACCGGCACCTACGCCGGCTACGTCGGCGGTTCCTCCGACAATGCCGACGGCACCTATCCCTGGGTCGTCGCGGGCGACGTGGACGAGTTCTTCCACCTCAACAAGGACCCGAAGGCGCCCGATGCGAAACCGACCTGGGTCAACTGGCACTTCGGCAAGCACTCGTTCGCCGCGGCCGACGCCCGCCAGTGGGCCGCGTGGGGTGTCGATTATCTCAAATACGACTGGTTCCCCAACGACGTCGCGCACGTGCAGGAGATGACCGACGCCCTCCGCGCGACCGGCCGCGACATCGTCTACAGCCTCTCCAACACCGGCATCTACGACAACGCCCCCGACTACGTGCGCCTGGCCAACCTCTGGCGCACCACCGGCGACATCGTCGACACCTGGGACAGCGTCACCCGCAACGGTTTCTCGCAGGACCGCTGGGCCGCCTACACCGGGCCCGGCCATTGGAGCGACGCCGACATGCTCGTGCTCGGCAAGGTCGGCTGGGGCCCGAATCTCCACCCGACGCGCCTCACCCCCGACGAGCAGTACTCCCACATGAGCCTCTGGTGCCTGCGCTCCGCACCGCTGATCCTCGGCTGCGATCTCGCGCAACTCGACGACTTCACTCTCGGACTCCTCACCAACGACGAGGTGCTCGCCATCAACCAGGACGCCCTCGGCAAACAAGCCACCCAGTTCAGCAACCTCGACGGCAAGGTCGTCTATGCAAAGACGCTCGAGGACGGCTCCTACGCCGTCGGCCTCTTCAACCGCGGCGAGGCCGAGACCACCATCACCCTGAAGTGGGGCCCGTGGGGCAACCTGCCGACCGAGCGCGTCGGCATGACCTTCCGCGTGCGCGACCTGTGGCGACAGCAGGACCTCGGCGAGTTCAAGGACAGCTTCGAGACCAAGGTCGCGCCCCACGGCGTCGTGCTCGTGCGGCTGATCGCGATTCCCGATCGCGCTCCCTGAACACCGCCCGCCACTCCCGCACCATGCTCGCCCGCATCTTCCAGTCGGCCGCTCTCGCGCTGCTTCCCGTCGCAGTGGCGATTGCCGCCCCGACCGCGCCGCTCAAGCCGCGCATCGTGGTGCTGACCGACATCGGCCCGAGCGAGATCGAGCCCGACGACCACGAGTCGATGGTGCGGCTCCTGTGTTACGCCGACCGTTTCGAGATCGAGGCCGTGATCACCGGCAGCGGCTGGAACACCAGCGGACGCACCTACCCGCCGGCGTGGATGGACATCCTTCGCGGCACGCTCGACGCCTACGCGCAGGACGTGCCCAACCTCATGCAGCGCTCCGCGCAAACCGGCTTCCGCACCGATGAGGAGCAGCAGGAACTCGGTTACTGGCCGAGCCCCGCGTATCTCCACTCCCGCGCGCTGCTCGGCAGTCCGCGCCTCGGCTTCGCGGCGCTCGGCGAGGGCAACGACTCCGCCGGCAGCGAGTTCCTGCTTCGCCTCGCCGCCGAGCCGGACCCGCGCCCGATCTGGGTCTGCGTCTGGGGCGGCGCGAACACCTTCGCGCAGGCCGTCTGGCGGCTTCGGCAGCAGGGCGACTCCGCGCGGCTGAAGACGTTCCTCCACAAGTTCCGCGTCTATACGATCACCGACCAGGACAAGGACTGGGGCAAAGACGTCCCGTTCGCGATCAGCTCGCACCAGTGGCTGCGCCGCGAGTTCGCGCAGGACCTGGTGTTTCTCTGGGACGAGTCCGCGTGGCTCTTCCAGAACGAGACCGGCAAGGGCAACTGGGCCGCCTACGAGAAAGAGATCCAAGGCCACGGCCACCTCGGCCGCGAGTATCCGAAGTTCAAATGGGGCGTCGAGGGCGACACGCCGTCGTTCCTCTACGTTATGCCCAACGGTCTCAACGATCCCGAGCATCCCGGCGCCGGCGGTTGGGGCGGCTTCTTCGCTCGCGGCACCGGCCCGGACGGCGTGACCAGTGCCTATGTCAACCAGTCCGGCACGCCGGCCAGCCCCGTTTCGCGGAAGTACGAGGAGCGTTTCTATCCGGCGATCTTCAACGATTTCGTGGCCCGCATCCGTTGGGCCGCGAGCGGTGCAGGCAACCGCAACCCGGTTGTCGTGCTTGAGGGCGACGCCACGTGCGCCCCGCTCACCATCGCCGCCAGCCCCGGCGACACCCTCACCCTCGACGCCTCCGCCTCGTCGGATCCCGACCGCGATGCGCTGCGCTTCTCCTGGTGGTTTCTGCCGGAGGCCGGCACCTACCGAGGCGAGCTGACCCTCGCCGCCTCCGATTCTGCCCGCGCCACTCTGGGCATTCCGCCAGACTTCACAGGCCACACGATCCATGTGGTCTGCGAGGTCACCGATGACGGCACGCCGCGCCTTACGAGTTACCGGCGCGTCATCATCACCTCCGCCCCGCAAAATCACCCGGAAGTCACCTCGCCCCGTTTGCCCTGACCCGCGATCCTGGTCTCGTCCGCTTCCGGCGCCGTCGCCCCACCCTCTCAAACGAACATGAACAACACATCCCTCCGCCTCCGGTCTTTGCCGCCGGCCGCGCTCCTGCTCGCGACGCTTCTCTTCGCCGCCACCGCCTACCCCGCGGACGAGAGCTGCACCACCTGCAGCGGCGCGGTCGCCGTCAGCGGCGATTTCGCCCACCACAAGGTCGACACCACGCCCGCCGTCTCCGGCACCGGCTTCAAGCCCGAGGCCTACCGCGAGAATGTTCACGGCACCGCCTTCACCGTCACCATCTCCAACCTCCCCGCCGGCCGCTACACCGTCGAGATCGGCACGGTCGAAACCTACGCCAAGGCGCCGGGCGAGACCGTGTTCGATGTGCGCGCGGGCGATGTTGTGCTCGCCAAGGACTTCGATCCTGTCGCCACCGCCGGTGCGCCCTTCCTCCTCGCCACCATCAAGGGTATGGTCGAGAAACCCGACGACGCCCTGCGCGGCCCGATGCGCCTCGCGTTCACCGCGACCAAGGGCCACGCGAAGTTCAACACCGTCACCATTCGCGACCAGTCCGGCGCCTCCGTGTTGGCCTTCGCCGCCAACGAGCTCGCCGACGCCTATTCGGCCCAGTCGCTACAGGTGCCCGAAATCAAGGAGCCCGCAATCTGGCGCGACCCGAGCAAGCCGCTCCGCGCCCGCGCCGACGACCTGATCCGCCGCATGTCGCTCGCCGAGAAGGTCGCCCAGCTCAAGAACGCGGCCCCCGCCATCGAGCGCCTCGGCCTCCCGTCCTACGACTACTGGAACGAGGCCGCCCACGGTGTCGCCAACAACTATTACGCCACCGTCTTCCCGCAGGGTGTCGGCGCCGCCGCCTCTTGGAACCCGGCGCTCTTCCTCCAGGAAGGCCAGGTCATCGGCATCGAGGGCCGCGCGAAGTTCAACGACTACGCCAACCGCAACAACGGCAACTCCAAGTGGTGGGCCGGCCTCACCTATTGGGCGCCCAACGTGAACATCTTCCGCGACC
>JAEXPL010000364.1 GCA_023446865.1 Verrucomicrobiota bacterium
GATGACGGGGCGCAGATCGGCAAAAGAATCTAAGGCTAACGTTAGCGCGGCGACCACCTCGGCTGGACCGTGGTCGCCCCCCATGGCGTCCACCGCGATGCTGCCGGTGGTGGGGGTTGGGTCGCTCATGCGTGCGGGACGGCGTAACGCCGGACGGGTGAACTACCGTCAGACCTCGACGTCGAGCACTTGACGGCCGCGGTACATCCCGGTCTTCGGGTTCACGCGGTGCGGGCGGAAGAGACCGCCGTCGGTGTCGCGGGCGAACGTGGGAGCCTTGAAGGCGTTGGCGGCGCGACGGAGAGCGCTGCGGCGCTTGGACTGTTTGCGTTTCGGAGTGGCCATGATGAATTTGGGTCGGTGTCGCAACCGCGGAACGAGTGGTCCCGGGTGCGGAAGGGGTGCGAGTAAAGATCCGGGGTTGGGCGGGTCAAGCAGGGACTCGGGTGGAAAGCGAACTGCCCGGCCCAAGGATGGACGCCGCGGTGGGCGCGACGTTCACAATCGGGCGGGCCCAGCGGCCTCAGGCTGCGAGGACGAGCAGCAACGCGCCGGCGACGATGAGCCGGTAGACGGCGAACGGGGTGAGGCCGAACCGGGTGAGGGCGGCGACGAGCAGCTTGATGGCCAGCGCGGCGGAGACGAACGCGACCAGCGTGCCGCAAAGAACCGGCGTCCAGCCGAAGACCTCGATCATGGCCGGGCCGCCCTTGATGCCCTTGAGCAAAGCGGCGCCGGCGAGGGTGGGCAGGCCGAGCAGGAAGCTGAACTCGGCGGCCTGGGCCGGTTTCAGGCCGACAACGTACCCGCCGACGATCGTCATCATCGAACGGCTGGTGCCCGGCCACATCGCCACACATTGGAGACTGCCGACCAGCAGCGCCTCGCTCGGGCGCAGTTCGGAGGGCTTGCGGCCGTTGGACTGCACCCATTGGGAACGTTTCTGGCGCTGGTCGACATAGAACATCAGCAGCGCTCCGACGACGAGGGCGCCGATCACGGCGGGGACGGAGAACAGGTGGGCGTCGATCCAGTCGTCGATGGTGAGGCCGAGGAGTGCCGCGGGCAGGACGCCGATGATGATGTTGCGCAACAACCGGGCGCCCTCGCGATCCATGCCGATCACGCCGAGCACGAGGCTCCAGAGCTGGCTCCAGTAGAGCACCACGACCGCGGCGATGCCGCCGATCTGGATGATGACGGTGTAGGCGTCGGCGGCGGCCTTGAGACTGAGCGGCCGGCCGGCGGGCTTCTCGGGCGAGGGTGGTTTGATCCAACGAGGCGTGCCGTGGGCGTCGGTCAGCTGGCGTTCGTCGTCCAGGCCGAAGAAGTGCTGGGTAACGATCAGGTGGCCGGTCGAGGATACGGGCAGGAACTCAGTGATGCCTTCGACGAGACCGAGGACGACGGCTTCGCCCATCGTCAGGCTGCGCCCCGCGACGACCGCGGCGGGTTCCGCTGGGACGCTTGCGGGTGTCGCCGATGTCTGGGCACCGGCGGCACCGAGAAGGAGCAGAAACGCGAACAGGGAACCGGCGAAACGCATGGCGCCGATGTGCGCGATGGTGCCGGAGGTGTCGAGTTCCGTTCTGCGAACGTTGTGGCGGGTCTGCGCCGCCGCCGCGTGGCCCATCAGTCGCGCGGCGGTTCGTCGGTGTACCAACGGCTCTCGCGTCCGGCGGAGTCGACGGCGGTCACGAGATAGACGGAGCCGGCCGCGCCGTCGGCGTCGTCGAATGCGGTCTCGGCGACGAGCGCGCCGGGCGTCTCGCGATAGGGCGAGTTGAGCCAAGTCCAGGGACCGCCCATCTTCTCGGCACGGTAGATCCGATAACCGGCGACGTCCGGGACGGCGTCCCAAACGAGGTGGTTGGCGCCGCTCTCGCGGCGGGTGCGGAGGTGGGCGGGCAACGCCGGAGCGGGGTGCGGCGGGGGGAGTTTGTCGAGTTGGCCGAGCAGGAGGTCGGCGTGGGTGAACCAGAGCAGCTCGGCCCAGTTCTGTTTTCGGGTGCCCTGCTCGGCGAGCCAGTACGCGGCCTCGGTGCTGCCAACCATGCCGCGGTCGGCGCGGTGGGCGAACATCCCGGTGAACGGCGCGCAGGACCAGCCTTCCCAGCGATGGTCGTGGGCCTGCCCGCGGAAGAGGTTGGCGCGCGACCAGAATGCGCCGGTCGCGGCGACGGGCCGATGCTGGAGATCGGCGGTGACATCGACGGCGTCGAAGTACCGGCCGAGCGCGGCAGGGTGGAGCCAGAGGTCCTCGCCGGTGGCCAGCTCGATCGCGCGCCCATGGAAGTCGGAGATGTTCTGGTAGAGAAAGTCCGACGCCGCGGGGCGGTCGATCTCGCCGGCGTAGGCGCGCTGGCCGTGTCCGTAGAGGCCGGTGATGGCGGGGGCGTGCAGGGCGTCGAGCGCCCAGCCGGCGAGCGCCGGGTCGTCGGCGCCGCGGCCGCCGAACAGGCCGAGCCCGAGCGGGCCGAGCTGCATGTTGAACGCGGTCGCGAAGGAATCGATGTACGGGAAACCGGCTTGGTTCACGCGGCCGAAGGCGCGGCGCGAGGCGAGGCCGATCGCCTTGGCGTGCGCGGGTAACCGCGGGCTCGGCGCGATAAGGTGATAGAGCGGGATCGTACTGCTGCCGTACGCGAGATGGTAGGGGTCGATGCGGCCCTGGTCCTTCGGATCGCGCGGACCCGGCGGGTCGGAGATCGCCCATTTCGGGAGCATCGCCAACGGATCGGCTTCGCCGGCGCCGGGGCGACGTTCGAGGAGTTTCTCGAACGCGGGTTGCTTGCGCTGGAGCCAGAGGAGGGCGGCGTCCTGCGTCCAGGCGCGTCCCCAGTATTTGATTTCGAGGAAACGCTGCGCGATGGCGGGCATGGCCGCGCGGCAGTCGGCCGGACCGAGGTCGGGCTCGTCGACGATGGCGACCAGCGGTTGGAACTGCCGGCGCGCGAGGTGCCAGAGCGACTCGGGGTCGGTGGCGGGCGCGAAGGCGAAGCGCACCTCGCCCCAGAATGCGCGGAGCGTGCCGCTGTTGCCGTCGCCGTTGCGGCGGAAGGAGCCGGGCCCGCCGAGGGCGACGGTGCCGTCGAGCGAGACGGAGACCGGTCCGGCACCGGTCTGCACATACGGGACCGGCAGAAGCGCGAGGCCGGCTTTGCGATCGACCAGGGCGTCGAGGTTCTGGCCGCGGGTGGAGCGGGTGAGCAGGCGCAGTCCCGCGGGGACCTGGGTTGTCTCCGGTTTTCCGTTGCCGAGGCGCAACCGGCCGGCGAGCAGGCGGTGGTCGGTCGCGCCGACGACATCGGCAGTGATGTCGCCCTCTGGCGCGAGCCGCTCGGATTGGATGATCACCGCGCCGCGGGCGGGGATGCGGTAGGTGAATTCCGCGGAGTCGTCGACGCCGCGCGGACCGACGCGCACCGTGAGCTTGGCGAATAGCGGGCCGCTGCCCCAGCGGAGGTCGCGCACCTCGAGATCGTCGGCACTCCGGTAGCTCAGCTCGGTGCGGCGAAGGACCGCGCAATCGGCGGTCTGGCGCACGAGCGTGAGCTCGGGGGCGATCCAGCCGTCGGCGAGGTCGAGCGTGCGACCGAGCGGGCGCAGTCCCGCGATGGCGCCAGCCCGCGGACCGGCGACGAGAAAGTCCACCGCGAGGTCGCTGCCGGAGAGGGTCACGCGGTCGCCGGCGCGCCGGCAGGTGAGCGCCGGGACGGTGGCCGGGGACGGTTGGTCGCCCGTGCGGCGGACGAGGACGAAACGCTGGCGCTGCCAGGCGTTGAGCGTGGTCGTGAAATAGAGGTGGCAGCGGGTGAGCCGGCCCTGGTCGTCGCGGCGCACGTCGTCGACTTGGAAGACCAGCGGAGCGCGGCGGGCGGTGTCGGCCTCGGCGTAGAGCGCCCAGTCGGCCGGATCGGCGGGCTCGTCCTCGTGGAGGAAGAGCGGCACGCGAACGAGTTCCTCGCTGCGCGGCTCGCCGACGCGTTCCTCGACGGTGAGCACGCGCAGGACACCGGCGGTGTCGGAGGCCGGTTTGAGGCGCGGCGTGTAGGGCGCCGGCCAGGCGGGCGCCGCCTCGAAGACCGGTTTGGGGTCGGTGGCGCCGAGCACCGCAGCACTGCACCAAAGTGCGAACGCGAGAAGCGGAAGGCGGAAGGCGGCCATGGCGCGGCACGCTACGGTGCGCCGGGGAAATGGCGAGGCCTGTTGCGCCCGTCGGAGGGTTCCCGTTGGGCGCGATGGCATCACGGGCGGCAACGCTGTAGGCCGGGTCGCCGACCCGGCTTTCCCGATGGGCCACCTCAGCGAGGTGGCCTACACAGGCACATCGCAAGCAGCACCACCAAAGCGTTGCACGGGTCGCCGGGCGCTAGACGGCGTGACCGATCGCGCGTTCGAGCGGGCGGCGGAGGAGCGCGATGATGGCGCCGGTGAGCACGGCAATGACCGTCAGCATGAGGAAGAAATGGTCCTTCGACATCGTGTCGTAGAAGGTGCCGAGATAGCCGGTGAGGTAGTTGCCGAAGAAACTGGAGAGGTACCAGAAGCCCATCATGGTCGAGGCGAGGCGCGCCGGCGCGACCTTGTTCACCAGCGAAAGGCCGACGGGCGAGAAGTAGAGTTCGCCGATGGTGAAGACGGCGGTCGTGCTCACCAACCAGTGCAGGCCGCCGCGCTCGCCCTCTGGCACCATCCGGGCCGCGAGCACCATGCCGATGTAGCCGAGCCCCAGCAGCACCGAGCCGAGCGCGATCTTGCCGATGCTGGTCGAGGGCCGGCCGCGGCGGGCCCGCCAGTTCCAGAAGGCGGAGAGCGCCGGCGCGAAGAGCACGATCATCACGGGGTTGAAAGACTGATACCAGGTCGACGGCAGCGTGAAGCCGAGAACGGTCCAGTCGGTGCGCTTGTCGGCCCAGAGCTGGAGAGTGTTGCCCTGCTGCTCGTAGACGGCCCAGAAGGTGATGTTGAGCGCGCAGAGCAGCACGAGGGCGGCGAGCGCCTGCCACTCCTGGCGCGTGAGGGGCTGTTTGGTCTCCGTGGCGCGCGCCGCCGAGTTGGCTGGCTGCGCCGCGGCGCTCTTCGGTACGAGACCGCTGCCCAGCCAATAGATCACCAGTCCGAGCACCATGCCCACGCCAGCGGCGCCGAAGCCCCAGTGCCAGCCCACTACCTGGCCGAGCGTGCCGCACACGAGCGGCGAGAGAAAGGCGCCCACGTTCACGCCCATGTAGAAGATCGTGTAGGCGCCGTCGCGGCGCGGATCGCCGGGCGGGTAGAGATCGCCGACTTGGGTTGAGATGTTCGGCTTGAAGCAGCCGTTGCCCAGCACGAGGACGACGAGCGCGACGAGGAACAGCGACTCGCTGGCCATGAGGAAGTGGCCGAGCGCCATGAGCGCACAGCCGAGGTAGACGGTGCGGTAGCGGCCGAGGATGCGGTCAGCGAGCAGACCGCCGAGCAGCGGCGTGAAGTACACGAAGCCGGTGTAGAGGCCGTAGATCTGTGAGCTGAGTTGCTGGACGGTGAGCGGGCCGAAGACTTTGGCGAGCAGCGCGGAGAGGCCGCCCATGCCGAGGACGCGCTCGGCGCGGGCCGAGTCACTCAGCAGGTAGTCGGTCATGTAGAGGACGAGCAGCGCCCGCATGCCGTAGTAGGAAAACCGCTCCCACATCTCGGTCATGAAGAGGGCGTAGAGCCCGATGGGGTGGCCGAAGAGTTGCCGGCCCTGGAGCCGAGCCGTGACGTAAGTGCGCATGAAGGGGACGCGCAGCAAAGGGCATGCGGCCGGCGGCGCGCGACCAAAATCCCGCCGTGCGGCGGCTCAGCGTTTCAGGTAGCCGTCGAGCCAGTCGAACACGGTGCGGTGCCAGAGCTCGCTGTTCTGGGGCTTGTAGACCCAGTGGCCCTCGTCGGGGAAGACGAGGAGCTTCGAGGGCACGCCGCGGCGCTGGAGCACGGTGAAGAGCTGCAGGCCCTCGGTGTACGGGCAGCGGAAGTCGAGCTCGTTGGCGATGATCAGATTCGGCGTCCTGAAGTTGGCCGCGAAACGGTGCGGCGAGAACTTCTCGAAATCGGGCGTCTTCCACGCGATGCCGTTGTCCCACTCGTCGAACCAGAGCTCGTCGGTGGAGGCGCTCATGGAACTGGAGTTGTAGATACCGCAATGGGTGACGAGGGCCTTGAACTTGTCGGTGTGCCCCTCGAACCACGCCATCATGTAGCCGCCGTAGCTCGCGCCGGCCGCGGCCATGCGGTCGGCGTCGACGTAGGGCCGGCTCTCCAGGTAGGCGACGCAGGCCATGAGGTCCTCGTAGACGCGACCGGCGCTGTCGCCGGTGACCTCGTCGGTGAACTGCTGGCCGAAGCCGGTGCTGCCGCGGGGGTTGGGGCGGGCGAGGATATAGCCCTGCGTGGCCCAGAGAGCGGTGTTCCAGCGGTAGTGCCATTCGTCGAGGTCGGCACCCTGCGGCCCGCCGTGGACCCAGAAGACCAGCGGGTATTTCTTCGCCGGATCGAAACCGGGCGGGAACGTGACCCACATCTGCACCGGCGTGCCGCCGGCGCCGGCGACGGTGACGGACTCGGAGGTCGGAAGGTCGAGGCCGGCGAGCAGCGCGTCGTTGGCGTGGGTAAGTGGCGACACGGCGCGATCGGCGAGCCGGAGTCGCTGCAGCTCGGCGGGCCGCGTGGCGCTATGGCGGGTGAAGACAAGGGTGCGGCTGGTGGGCGCGACGGAGATCTCGCCGTTGACGCCGCCGGTGACCAGTCGCTCGGGCGCGGAGCCGTCGAGTGCGATGGTCCAGAGCGGCACGGTGGCGTGATCCTCGGAGCTGAAGTAGAGGCACGTGCTGTCGGGCGACCAGACGTAGCCGTCGACCCAGTGGTCGAAGTTTGCGGTGAGGCTGCGCGTGGTGCCGGTGGCGCGGTCGAGCAACATGAGTTCCCAGCGGTCGGCCTCGAAACCGGGGCGGCGCTGGGCGCGGTAGGCGAGCCAGCGGCCGTCGGGCGAGAACCGCGGGCAGCCGTCGGCGGCGGGGTTGGTGGTGAGTTGGCGGCGCTCGCCGGACGCGAGGTTGACCGACCAGAGGTCGTGGTTGGTCAGCCATGCCTGTTCCCGCACAGGCACGGGCGGTGCGGTGAAGACGAGTTCGCGGCCGTCGGGTGAGAAGGCGAATTCGTCGCCCGACGCGAAGGTGGCAGAGTTGGGCACGGCGTCGTTTTCGCCGGGAGTAACATCGCGCGGCTCGCCGGCGGCGGCGCCATCGGCACCAAGTGGGACGATGAACAGATGCTGGCGGCGCCCGTCGCTCCAGCTGTCCCAGTGGCGGACAAAGAGCGAGTCGTAGAGCCGCGCCTGGACCTTGCTCTTCTCGCGGGTGTCGAGGCGCTCCTTGTTGCGGCGGTCGGACTCGGCGAAGGGCAGGGCGGAGAATTCCGGGAAGACCGACGAGACGAAGGCGAGGGAACGGCCGTCGGGCGACCAGACGGGCTGGGCTGCGCCGGTGGCGATGGTGGTGAGCTGGCGGGCTTCGCCTCCATCGGTGGGCAGGAGCCAGATCTGCGAAGTGCCGCCGCGATCGGATGCGAAGGCGATCCAACGACCGTCGGGCGAGAAGCGCGGATGGGATTCGTTTTTCGGCGACGCAGTGAGCGGGCGCGGCTCGCCGCCGGCGAGCGGCACGAGCCAGAGATCGCTCTGGTAGGTGTTCTCCTCCCAAACGACATCGGTCGTGACGTAGACGACGCTGGCTCCGTCGGGCGAGACCTGCGGGTCGGCGAGGCGATGGAACTTGAAGAGGTCGGCGATCTCCATCGGCCGCGCGGCGGCGGTGTTCGCCAGGGGCAGGACCCCGGCGAGAAGGGGAAGAACCGCGACGAGGCGGAGGAGCGGGAAGAGCGGGTGCAAGTTCACGAAGGATCCTGGGATGGCGCAACGGGGTGATGAGTATGCAGCGGAGGAGGCCGGGGCGATGTCACGGATCCAACTGTACGCGTTGGAAGCAGGGCAAGCCCATCGGCGAAAAGCGGAAGCCTTTCACCGCCGGGTGGGCCAGATAGACGATGGGTTCGAAGTAGACCGGAGCGATCGGGGACTCCTCCAGCAGGATGCCCTCGGCCTGCTGCAGGAGGGCGAAACGGCGGCCTTTGTCGGCCGTCTGGTCGGCGGCGGCGAGGAGCCCATCGAAGGCGGAGTTGCTCCACCCCGGGTCGTTGTAGCCGTGACCGGTGGTATAGAAGGCCAGGAAGCTGCGGGGATCGACGTAGTCCGGGGTGACGCCGACAAAGGCGATGTCGAAGGTGCGTTGGGCGACATTCTGGAGTTTGGTCTTGGTCTCCATCGAGGCGATGGTGACGGCGATCCCCAGTGTGCGGCGCCACGTTTCCTGGATCAGTTCGGCGACACGGGGTTGTTCGAGATTGTTGCCCACGAGCAGGGCGAACTGCGGGAAGCCCGCCCCGCCCGGATATCCTGCCTCGGCCAGCAGGCGGCGGGCGGTCGCGACGTCGGTCGTCTGGCGGGCGGTGGAGACGTAGCCGCCGCAATCCGGCGGCACATAGTGGGAGGCGGGGGTGCGGGTGGCGGCGAAGATTGTCGTGGCGATGGCCTGGCGGTCGATGGTCAGCGCCAGCGCGCGGCGGATCTTCGGGTTGTCGAACGGCGGTCGCCGGAGGTTGAATTCGAGGAGCCGGACCTGCAGCAACGGGTCCACGCGGAGCCGCGCGGCCGGGCTCGCACGGTGATGCGGAATCCGCGGGATCGGCACCCCGAAGGTGAGGTGAAGCTGGCCGGCACGGAAGTTCCGCTCCTCGGCCTCCTGCGAGTCGACGGGGAAGAACCGAATTTCCCGGAGGTGGACCTGCGCGGCACCGTGGTAGTGGGTGTTCTTGCGCACGGTGATCGAGGTGTTTGGTCTCCACTCGGCGAGCGTGAACGGCCCATTGCTAACCAGTTCGCCCGGCCGGGCCCACGGCGAAGCGCGGTCCAACATGGCGCCAAGCTTTGCAAGGGTCGCCCGGTGGACGGGAAAACACGAGGGATGGGCCAGAATCGCCGGCAACTGGGGATTGGGATGGGTGAGTTCCATCCGGAGCGTTCGGTCGTCCAGCGCGCGAACCCCCACCCGCGCGAAGTCGCCGAGCGCGCGTTGAGTGTACTCCCTCGCACCGATCACGCCCCACAGCAGTTCGGCCGTCGATGTGGCCAACTCCGGCGAAAGCAGCCGCTGAAAGGCGCAAGCGAAGTCATCCGCGGTGACGGGCTCGCCGTTGGACCAGCGCGCATTGGGCCGCAGGTGGAAGGCCCAGACCAGCCCGTCGGGCGTGGTCTCCCAGCGCTCGGCGACGCCGGGGCGCGGCTGCCAGTTATCGCCATCGAGCACGGTGAGGCCCTCGAACAGGGCGGCCAGGACCGGAAACTCGTTTCCGCTGGTGGCGACCTGGGGATCGAGGGTGGCGGGTTCGTCGCCGTTGCCGACCAGCAACGTCTGGGTGCGGAGGCCGGCCTCGACCGGTGTCTCGCGTTTCGCGCAGGCCGCGAGGAGCGCGACGAGGAGGAGGACGGCCACGAACGGGCGGATCGGTTTCACGGAGGTTGTGAGTGAAACGCCGGCGGTTAGTGCAGCGGTTCGCGGAGCTGAGCGGTGGCTTGTTCGAGGGTGGCGGCCATGCGGGCGAGCCGGAGGTTGAGCTCGACGAGCAGCTCGGCGCGGCGGGCCTCGAGCTCGGTGATCGCGCCGGCGGTATCGCCTGCCTGGATCAGATGGCAGGCGGGCACGAGGTCGAGCGGTGGCGGGAGCTGGGCCTGCTCGCCCCAGTACAGGCGCTCGTAGCCCGGGGCGCGGACGGCGAGTTCTCGTTCGTACACGGGCTTGCTGAACGCGAGGCCGATTCGGGTGAGACCGGACTTGGTGAGGTGCTCAAGCGCGGCTTTGGGCTGCGAAGGCGATTCGCGCAGTGAGGCGAGCGCCTTGCCGACATCGGTGACATCCCACAGGACCTGTTCGTGGGGGAAGGTGGTGGACTCGGTGAAGCGCGGGGCGAAGGAGGCGAGTCCCGTGTTCAGAGTCTTGGAGACGGCGAGCAGCCGGCGGTTGGCGGCGGGGATTTGCTCCGGCGGGATTGTACCGTTGGTCGAGTCGGCGGTGAGAGCGGTCTCGCGCAGGTTAGCGACTGCGGCGCGCCAACGGGCGACGATGGCGGGATCGGCGCCGATGTTGGCGACCCAGTCGGGATCGGTGCGGATGGTGATCTCGTCGGCGAAGACGCCGAACCGATAGGACAGCAGGCCGTGGTCGAGTTGCCGCGCGAGCGTGAAGGCGAATTTCGCGAACTGCGCGAGGTAGGGCCAGTCGACGATGTCGGGTGTGTCGAAGTTGGTGTGATAGATCCGGTTGCCGTACTCGGGCGTGAGCGCGATCAGGTCGAACGACGGGATGCCGGCGGCGGAGAACGTCCACTGGTCGGTCCAGGTGTGGGCACGGGCCCAGGTGAGGTTGCCGTGCGGCTGGAGGTCGGTGCGGGCGGCGAGGGTCGAGTCGACGAGTTCCTTGAGCTGCGGGTCGTATTGGATCGTCAGTTTCGCGCCTTTGAACGCCATGTACTCGAGGTTGATCAGGCCGCGCACGTGACCGGCCCAGTCGGGGTGGGCGCGGGTGGCGGCCCACCAGGCGCCGAAGGCCCAGTTGAATTGGCCGTCGGCCCGGCCGTACTCCTCGCCGGTCGTGGCGAGAAACACGAGGGTGTGCGCGGGGCGATGGCCGGAGTCGCGGACCGCCTTGGCGAGGGTGAGCAGGTTCACGAGCGCGCCGGTGTCATCGAGCGCCCCGCGGAAGTGCGCATCCTGGTGGGCGACGAACACGATGGACTGGCCGTCGTCGGCCGTGCCGGGGATTTCGCCGACGACGTTGTAGCCGGTGCCGCCGCGGTTGTGCGGGGTGAGCGTGGCATCGAGCAGCAAGCGGGCGGAAACCGGCCCGGCCGCGAGCGCGGCCTTGAGCGTGTCGCCGTCGCGCTGGCACACGAAGATCCACGGGGGAGTGCTGCTGTCGTGGGTTTCGAAGGAGCCGAGTGCGGTGTCGTTGACCGAATAGAACTTGGAGTCGTCGGCGACCGCGGTGCAGACGATCCCGCTCGCGCCGCGGTGCGCGGCCTCGCACACGACCGTGTCGAACCACCATGTGCCCAGGTGCTTGTCGACGAGCACGATCTTCCCCTTCACATCGCCGAGGGCGTCGAAGTCGGCGGCGGTGCCGGCCTTCGCATACACCAGTGGTGCGGTGATGCCGGTGGACGGCGTGGGCTGGGTGCCGGCGAGGGTGGAGGCGGTGAAGACGCGGTCGCCGACGGTGAGGCTGGCGTGGCGGAACTCGTAGGCGTCGACGGGCACCGGTTCGAGGCGGACGTTTGTGAGGCCCATGGCGCGCATCTCGGCGGCGATGCGTTCGCTGGTGGCGTGCTCGGCGGAAGAACCGGCGAGACGGAAGCCGAGCTCGGGGTTTGTGCCGAGCGAGCAGAAGAAGGCCTCGAGCTTCTGGGGATACTGTTCGGCGAAGAGCCGGTCGATGGCTTGCTCGACGGCGGTGGTGGCGAGATCGGGCGACGCTGCCGGAGCGATTGGCTCGGCGGCGAGGAGGCGGGAGGCGAGGGCGAGGCCGCACGCGAGCGGGCACAAAGCCGCAAGGGGCGAGTGTTTCATGGCTTGGCGGTGGTTGGCGGGGCTTGAAGGAGTTGCTGGTAGACGCCGCCCTCGTCCCAGGTTTCCCAGAGCTCGACGATGCGGCCGGCTTCGACGCGGAAGAGGTAGTTGGTGGACATCGTGACCTTGCGGCCGGTGGGCGGGACGGGCTTGCCGCCGGTGGCGGGAATGCCGGAGAGCTGGCCCCGGTGCGTGCCGATCCAGGTTGTGGAGGCGGCGCCGATGCCGTCGGTGAATGCGAAGTGGTCGAACCGGCCGACGAGGTCGGGGAAGCCGCCGCCGAACTCCTTGAACGCGGCGAGGTGGTCCGCCGGCGTGCCGCCGACCACGGCGCTGTTGTAGTGATAGATCAGCGTTGGCGAGAAGGCGCGGGCGAGCGCGGTGGCGTCGTGTTTGTTCCAGAACTCGAGGTAGGCCTCGAACGCGGCGCGGGCGGCCGCCGCATCCACTGACGGAGCGGTGCGCGGTGGGTTCTGCCACGCGGCATCGACCAGCACCTTCCATTGGCCGTCGACCTGCTGACGCCAGAGGGCCAGGAAGGGACCGGTGGCCTCTGTGCCGGGCGTGCGCCACGTGCCGGTGGCGCAGGCGAGCGAACCGGAGTCGAGGAACGAGATGTGCTCGCTGGACCAAGAGATCGCGAAAGAGGGGCTCGCGAATACCTTCGCCCAGCCTTCCCGGAACTCGGGCAAGCCGTGGGCGGGGAACATGATGGAACCGGCGGTCGTCGCCTCGGCGTCGTAGAACGAAAGCGTCTCCTCGAGCGAGCGGGAGACGATGGCTTTCAGCCACGCGGCATCGCGGGCGCGCAGTTGCTCCTCGGCCGACGTGGTCGCGGCGGGTGACGAGACCACGACTTTGCCGGGGGCCGAGGACTCCTGGCCGCCGATGATCCTCCACGCGCCGTCGATGCGGCGGCAGAGGTAGCGGGCGGTCCATTGCTCGTGGCGGGTGCGTGGGCCTTTCTTCGGGGTGACGTCGGCCGAGCCAGTCCAGGTGTAGAACGCGAGGTCGGGTGCGAGCACGAGGACGTCTTCCATGGCCGTGGTGTACTTCAGGTGCGTGGAGCCGGTGAGGTAGTCGGTCCACGCTTTCTTCGTGCCGGCGAAATCGTAGACAGTGCCGCCGGGGGCGATCCAACGGTAGCCGGGCACATCGGCATGCACGGCCCAGACGGCCGCCGCGTCGAGTCGCTCCTCGGCAGCGATCATGTCCTGCATGGTCTGAATGACCTGCGTCCGAATATTGGTGTTATCGGCGGCGAGTGCGGCGCCGGCAGCGAGGCCGAGCAGCGCGGCGAGGAGGAGGACGGTGGTTCTCATGGAGTGAAGGCGGGGCGGTTGGAACCACAGAGGGCACTGAGGGCACAGAGAGCAGAGTGAGGCACTGGCTGTCCGTGGCCGCCGGTCTTCCCTCCGTGTTCTCTGTGCGCTCTGTGGTTCATGCTTTGAGGGGTTGAACGCTGCGTCGCTGGCTTTCTCCCAGTCCTCATGTCTTTGTAGTCAAACTGGGCTTGGCGGGCGTGGCCGTTCGTGCGTCTAGTTATGGCGAATCAGCGCAGTGCTGAGGGAATGGTGCGGGTTCGGATCAACTCGAGGAAGAGCTCCCACCGCCTGTTCGGGTTGTTCGTCGTTCCACCGTGGGTCTCGAGGTGCTTCTTCACCAGAGCGTAGCCGGAGTCGTAGGTCACGAGGTAGCCACGATAGCGGCGGGCGAAATCCAAGGCCTTCAGGGCTTCCGCGCGCGGCAGAAGTCCCTCGCCCGAGAGTAGCGTCACCGCCTCGTCGGCCCCCAATTTACCGTCGAGGTAGCGGCGGGCGATGTCGCTGCGCAAGGGCTGGAGCTCGAGCCCGAGCAAGCGAGTTACCTCGAAGTAGCGCGTAGCCTCGGCCGGATCGAGGCCGGCCAACGGGAAGAGCACATCGCGCCCGAACTGCACGAGCTCATCCGGGGAAAAGGCCACCTCGATCCCGAAATCCGCCCCACCTTCATCCACGACTGAGCGGGGAGAGAACAACGGATAGACCTGCCATTCGCGCCACCCGCGTTCTCCGACGAACTCGATCTCGTGGAGTGTGCCCTGAACGTGATGCCCGGGGTAGCCTTCGTGGGCGGCCAGGTTGATGGCCTTTTCGAGGCGGAATGGCAGGTCCAGGTTGATCTGGATAACGCTTTGGGCGTTGCCGCGGTACCAGTTGTAGGCGTTCCAGGGTTGCCCCGTGACGAACTCGAGCCTGAAGCCTTCGTGTTTGGGTAGCGCCAAGTGGTCGAGGGTGCGGCGGCGGCACTCGGCCACCGCTGCGCGCATCACCACTTCGACTTTCTCCCTGGGTACGACGAACCGCTCCTGGAACCGCACCACGCGGTCGACCAGCGGTCCTTCGCCCGGCAGGAGATGGTCGATACGGGTGCGGATTGACTCGAAATGGCCCGAGGCGAAGTCGGGCAACACGGTATCGTAGAGCAGGCGCGTTTCCTCGTCGAACGGGACCGTGTGGCCGGAGAGCAACGAGATGCGGTTCCCGACAGAGCGGATCTGCGCCTCAAGATAGCGGAGACGCTGCCCCTCTGTACTCCCGTGAAGCGTGAGTTCCACCGTCTGCAGACGCTTCTCGAGCGCGGTCGCGGCGGCGCCGAGGTCGGCCAGGCTGCGGCTCGTGCGTGCGGCCTCCTCCTTCCATTCTGGCGGACCGAGGTAGGCGTCGACGTAGTCGGGGTCGTGCTGCCCGACGGCGAGGACGAGTTTCACGTAATCGTTGGCGATGCCGTCGAGAAGCGAGGCCTCCGGCTGCACTCCGGTGGTGGTGGACTTCGCGCCGGTGGCGAGGCCGAGCAGCGCGGCGAGGAGAAGGACGATGCGGTGCGGTTTCATGGAGGGTTTCGTTCCGGGCGGGGTGGATGGGGTGGGCTCACTCGCCGCGCAGCACGACGAGCGGATCGACGCGGGCGGCGCGGTGGGCGGCTCGGCATCGCTGTGGCTCCGTGTCCGGTGATGCGTAGGAGCAGAGGACGGGGTGATTGGATCCAAGCATGGTGGCTCCGCGGCGAGGGTCAGGGCCGGGCGGCCGGTTCGGTGCGCAGGGCGGCGATGCGCGCTTTCGTCTCCTTGCCGTCGACCGTGATGCGGCCTTCGGCCTCGGGCGTGTCGAGGAGGGCCCAGGCGCGGTCGAGGAGTTCGGAACGGTTCGCGGTGTCGTCGGCGTCGAGCGCACTCGCATGGGTGACGAGAGCGGCGGCCAGCGATTCTTTGCGGCTCCATTTGAGGCCCCATGAATCCTGTTCGTGGGCGATATCCTCTTCGAGCGCCGTGAGAATCTCCCGGGCCCGGACGCGATCTCCGCGGGCAATGAGCACGTTCGCCCGGCAGACTTCGCCGAAAGGCCTGAGGGCGACAGCGATGGGCTTGAGCGTGGGTGGGCACGGGCGCTCGCGCAGGTCGTTCATCGCTTGGTCCAGGGTCTGCAGCGCCTCCGCGGAGGGAGCCTGCGAGCCTTGCGCGATGCCGAGGAAGGCCAGTGCGAGGGTGCGGTATTCCGTGAGTTCCGGATCATCCGCGGCAGCGCCCTGCAGTCCTGCCTCCGCCTGGTTCCGCACGTCGCGGGCCGTCTGCTCCAGTTCGCTCCAGCGGCGGGTCCGCCGGAATACCCAGCACGCCTCGGTGAGAAACGAGAGATGTGCTTGCCGGCGCATGACTGGATCGTTCGGGAGGCGCGATTCGTGTAGGGCGAAGCGTTCGCGCATGCGGGCCATGCAGGAATCGACGTCGGCTTGGTTCCCGGCGGCGCCAGCGAGATGGGCCTCCCACCCGGAAATCCAATACCGCATCTTTCGCACGTTTTCGTCCGACTCGACGAACGGTTCGAGCAGTGCATCCCACCGGCGAAAAGCTTCGCGCGCCGGCTCGATCAGGCACGTGCCCCAGGCGAGGTAGAAAGCTTCGACGCGATGGGCCTCGGCAAAACCCCGGGCATATCCCTGGTTGGCCGGATCGAGCGCCATCAGGATCCGGAATCGCTCGCGAACCTCGCGCTCGACCGGGACCGCGGCTTCGAGGGAACGGCCCTCGAGGTGCGTCTCTAGGGCGAAAAGCGCATTGGCGACCTCGAGGCGCAGCCGCAGGTTGCCCGGGTCGCGCTGGAGCGCCGCTTCGGCGGTATCCCGGGTCTGTTCGAAAAGATGAAGGGCCTCGTCATACCGTCCTGCGCGGGACATGACCCAGCCGAGCGTTCCCTTGCAGGTCGATTGCAGCTGCTCGAACTCGCGGTCGTGCTTCGTCATGGCCCCGAGCTCCTCAACCAAAGCGCAGGCCTCAGAGACGGCGGGCATGGCTTCATCCGGAAGATACATGCCGCCCCACGGGTCGTTGGCATCAAATGCGAAAGCGCGCAGCTCATTGGCCAAGCCCGCCTTCACCTCCGGGCTCGACGGGAATCGGGCCAGCAGTTTGCGCCAGCGCTCAATGTTCGCGCGGCGGCGGGGCGCATCGATCTGGTTGCGTGTGTCGCCCTCGGACCAAGGCCGGTAGCTCTCGCTTTGCAGCAGCTGCGCCGCCGCCTTGGCGTCATCCGGGTGCCTGGCCGCGATGGCTTGCCGCAGGGCGAGGGCTCGCGCCCAGGCGGCGGCCTTTTCGGACGGCTCACCGGAGAGCGCGTGGATCACGGCCATGAGTGCCAGCGCATCGGCCAAGGCACGATCACTCGCGAGCGAACGCAACTCGACCGGCAGGGAGTCGTAGTAGCGAATCGCCGCCTCGGTCGAGGCGCGCAGCAGCTTGAGGCCACCGCGGTCCTCCAACCCGGGGCGGAGATCGGTCATGACAAACGTCGCGAGCTGCGCGGCGCGTTCGCGCGCGGTGGCGGCCCGCGACTCGGCTGCGCGGGCGCGGCGTTGGCTGAGGTAGCCGAAGACCGCGCTGGCGATCGCGATGAGGGCGAGTGCGATGGCGCCCGTGGCGACGGCCCGGGCGCGCACGAGGGCGCGGTGGGCGGATTGCGCGCGGGCTTCGGAAGCGGCGAGTTCGCGCGCTGAGCGCTCCCTTGCCTCGCGGAGGTGGCGCGTGTCGCGGCTCGCGGCGACAATCCCGCACAGCACGTCGTGGGTGAGTTCCACCCGGCGCACGTCGAGCCGCTCTTCGATGCGCAGCAGCCGGCGATCGACGAGCACGACGAGCGCCCCGGGCGCGGCGGCGTCGGCGAACGCCCGCCGAACGCGCTCTTCGGCCACGCTTTCGCGGAACCCGGATTCGGTGAGCAGGTGGTCCTCGATGAACGCGCGCACCGCGGGCGGCTGGTCGGCGATGGCACGTTCGTAGAATTCGGCCAGGATCGTCTCGCGCGAGCCGGCGAGCAGGTCGGCGGAGATCTCCGCGGCGCCGCGGGCGCGGCGCGCTTCGTCGAGTTCGCGGCAGACCAGGCTGAGCAGCGAGGGTTCGATCTCGGCGCGTTCGATTTCTGCGCCGCCGGCGACGAATCCCACGATCGCGCGGGCCACCTCCTCGCCCACGAGACCGGCCCCGGGCCGCAGGACGGCTTCGAGCGCCTGTGCGCCGGTCATGCGCGTGAGGCGAACGCGGTTCTGGGTGATCGAGGGCATGAGGTCGCGCAAGCCCTCGAGGTGCGCGAGGTAGTCCTCGCGCAGGACGATGAGGACGCGGTAGTCCGCGCGGCCGAAATCGAAACGTGCCGTCGCCGTCTCATCTTGCTCGAGCGCGAGCGGGACGCGGTTCTCCACGAGGTCGGCCAGCTCGGTGAGGAATGCCCGCGCGCGTCCGCGGCCGTGGTCGTCGGATTGGGCGAGGGTGAAGATTTCCTCGAACTGGTCGCAGATGAGCAGGGGCGTGAGCGGCCGGCCCCCCTCGTCGGGTCGGCGATCGTCGCGGTGGTGGAAGAACTCCCAGAGCGACTCGGCGCTTTGGGCTCCGCCGAAACGACCATCGCCGTCGCGCGCCGAGTCCGGGCGTGGCCAGTTGGTGGCTACGACGGTGGCGCGGAGCACCTCCTGCTTGATCTGTTCAGCTGGCGGCGGTGCTTCGGGCTCGTAGTGCAGGCGCAGGTAGACCGGACCATAGCCCTCCGAACGCAGCGCGGGCACGAGGCCGGCGCGCACGAGCGAAGTCTTTCCCAGTCCGGATTGGCCGAACAGCACGGTGAGCTGCTTGCGACGCACCCGGAGTGCGAGGTCGGCAATTTCGCCGTTGCGCCCATGGAAGAGCGGGCTGGCCTCCTCGGTGAAGGAGGCAAGCCCAAGCCAGGGTGAGGAAACCTCGGAAGACCGAGGATGAAGGTCATGGGCGGGAGCCGCTGGTGTCATGGTGCCTTTCACGCTTTCTGCGGGGTGCGCAGGTTCTGCAGCCGGCGGACGAAATCCGGTGTCGCTTCGCCGTCCCGCAGGCGGGTCCAGTGCGCTTTCAGGAACGCCTCCGGCACGAGGGCGCCGGCCTCCGCGGTGTCGTCGATACAGACCGGGAGCACGAAGGTGACTTCCTCGGCCATCCCTTGCAGGCGATCGACGGCCCAGTTCCACTCGCGGCGGAACCAGCCTTCGACGCGTTGCTGGGTGGTGGCGGAGATGACGGGAACAAAGAGGCTGCAGCGCGCGATGTTGTCGCGGATCTGGCGTTGGAAGTCATCGCCGCCCTCGAGGCGCTGCAGGTCGAACCAAGCCTCGATACCGGCGGCGTCGAGGCCGGCTTTGAGGCGTTGCACGGAGGGAAGGTCCTCCCGTGCGTAGCTGATGAAAACGGCGCGGTCCGCCATCACGCGCGGCGGCGGCAGGTGGCGCGCCGGGCGCCAGGCGTCGAGCCGCGTGGCGGCGCCGGCCGGACGACGGGCGATCCAGCGGCGATGGAGTTCGGCCACGAACGCCTCGGCTCCGTCGACCAGCCGCGTGCGCACGCTCACCTGGTGAAGGAACTGCACCAGGAGGACATCGCGCATCGAGTGGTTGTCGGCCAGCACTTCGCCCACGTCGCGCGGGTCGGAGAGGCGGCGGCGTTTGGTCATCCGCAGGAAGATGCGCGCGAGCCAGTCGGGGAAGTTGCCGCCGAGGACGAGCAGGTGGCTGTGCTCGAGCTCGTGGAAAAGACGCATCGGCGTGAGGTGTTCCGACTGCAGCGCGCAGACGAACTCCAGTGTGTCCTCGTCGGAGATGACGTAGGTCGGCGAAGCGGAGAGCCGGCCGAGCAGGTGGTAGATGACCGGGCGCTGCCATTGGGCGCGCTCGGCCGGGAGGTCGGTCACGCGGTTCGGCACGTAGGCAAGGACGTCGGTCGACTGTGCGCCGCCGAAGCGCTCGGCGTTGATCGCCTGTTCGAGGAGCGGATCGAAGGTTGTGGTGACGAACAGGTCGAAGTCGGTGATCTGCGCGAGCTGGCGCAGGGCGAGCGGCGGCGGGAAGGCGGTCTCGCGCAGGATCGTGCGGATGCGCGTGTAGGCCTCCTCACGCCGTCCGCGTGCGCCGAGGAAGGCGCAGACGACGTCGTTGAGCGTGTAGGATTCCGGCAGGTCGCCCGGATCGAGGCCGAGGCGGGCCACGAGTTTCGCGGCGACCCAATCGTTCAGCAGGCGGGGACCGGCGTCGGTGTCCACGCGGAGCAGTTCCGGCCCGAGGATGGGGATGACGCGGTGTTCCTCGATGTAGTTGAGAAGGTCCTCCCAGGCGTTGTCGTCGAGGGCGACGGGGGGGGGATTGCTGGCGGTTTCGAGGGAGGTTGGGGCACTCATGGGTCGGCGTGGCGGCTGGTGAAACGTTTTGGCGGGTGGACGGGGTTCGCCGGCGCTAGGCTGGCAGCACGGGCGGGCGGTCGAGGAAGACCACGCGCCAGTCCAGGACCTCGTCGACCATGAGCTGGGCGGCTTCGGCAGCCAGCGGGGTGACCTGCGCAAGGCGTAGCGTGGCGGGGGAGACGGCCGTGGATTGTTCGAGGCGGGCGATCTCGGCGGCGAGTTGGCGAAAGCGCGCGGCCATGGCGTGCGAGCGTTTGGCCACGCGGGCGAATTCCCCCTGGTGGCTGATCCCGGCGAGCGCGGCCGCCAGCGCCGGCAAACCTGCGCCCGCGAAGGTGAGCCATCCGCCCAGGAACGCCGGCAGGTGCCAGCCGTGCAGGCCGGGCAGCGGGATGTGCGGAGCCAGGTGGACCACGATCGCCGCGACCGTAAGCAGGCCGAGGAAGAAGGCGGCGCGGTGCAGCCGGTGCTCGATGTGTTCGCAGCGGCGCACGGCGGTTTCGTGAAAGTCGACCTGACCGCGCACGACCTGGCCAACATAGTCGAGGCACTCGCGCACAAACGCGGCGTCGACGCGTCCCGAAGGCAGCCCGGTCGCGCGCGCGATCGCGCGCATGTGTGCGAACACCCACGACTGGGCCGGATCGCCGTACGTCGCGAGGTGTGCAGGCTGGCGCACGAACGGGCGGCCGCCGCCGAGGGGCAGGAGGATACGGATCTGACGGATCGTCTCGGCAAGCAGGCGGTAATCCATCCAGCGCTCATGCCAGCGGCCCCGGCGCGCGCCGAAAACCAGCGCGAAGATGCAGCCGACGACGAGCAGCTCCGCCACGACGCAGCCGACGGTCAGCGCTGCATTGTGCCCGGCCACGGGGGCGACTGCCCCTGGCAGCAGGGCGAGAAACACCGCCACCGCCGAGAGGGGAAACGCGAGGACAAACGCGCTGCGGTACCGGTCGCCGTGGATGTCGGCCAGGCGGTCGGCCCACGCGATGTGCGGGAAAAGCCGGCGATTCACGGATGCGGCCGCGCCGGCCGGCGCGGCGAGTTCACCGCCGCGGCCCGCGCCCGGCCGATCACCCGCGACCTGCTCCTCTAAATCGACCACGCGCACGGGCGGCGCGCGCAGCCGGCCTTCGCCCACCGCATTGCGGAAGAGCTTCCAGACGAGCGCGAGGTTCCAGCGGGGTTTCTTCTCCCGGAAGTAATCTTCCCGCAGGTCGCACCGGGCCCGCGTCGAATGTCCGAGCGGAGGCACGGGCGGCCACTGCAGCGTCTCGCGCACGACCGCGGCCAGTTCGCCCCAGGTCGCCGCGGCATCTGCCGGGACGCAGCGAAGCGTGTCCTCCGGGCGCGGCAGTCCGGCCTCCTGGCGCAGGAGCTGGCACGCATGCGGGGCATGGGCGTCGATCCACAGGACGGGTACGCCGAGCTGGAGGGCCTCGCGCATCGTCTCCACGGTGCCGCCTTCGCCGCGGGCGGGGAGGCCGTCCCACACGGCGACGAGCAGGTCAGACTGGTTGATCACCACGCGACCCGCGGCGCCGTAGGCGGCGCCCTCGTCGGCGCGGCTGCCATCGAGTTCAAAGACGGCCAGTTCGCCGACGTTGCGGGCGCGCTCCAGCAACTGGCGAAACTGGGCGACTGAATCGGGTTCGAGCGCCGTCGCGCTGGCGAAGTCCTTTTCGTACTCGGTCTGGTTGAACGGCATCGGGCAACAGAGCGAAGCACCGCAGTCCAGGGCCGATTCGGCGAGGAGACGGTCGGTGCCTTCCGCCAAGGGGGAAACGACGCGGAGGATCGGCGGCTGCGTGACGTCGTAGCCCGGCTCGGTCGGCGGCCGGTGGCAGTCCCGCAAGGCCGCGGTTACGGTGCCGAAGACACGGTCGGCGAGTGTGCGCAGGAGGGCGTGGTTGGCGTGTTGAAGGCGATTGGGCCGGTGCCCCACCACGCCGACGCGAAAGGCCATCCGCACGCAAGGGGGCGTGCCGACGGGCGGTTGGTTGCGGGAACGCGGACTCATGGCTTCTCGCCGGCGGTGAACTCGACCCAAGGCTCGGAGGGGAGGTCCTGCAGGAGGCCGTCCATCCAGTCGAACTGCGGGTGCTCGGCGAGGAACTGGCGGGCGTCGAGACGGCGGCCGCAGGCGGAACCCCAGCGCGCGGCGAAACTCATCCGCTTGGCCATCGTGGTGTCGACGACCTTGGCGTCGATCGTGCCGGAGGGGTTGTTTGGCACGGCCCAGGGGCCGGGCGCCCAATCGGTGTCCGTCTCGTGGTGACCGCAGAGAGTGCGGCCGCCGGGGCGTTCCGACTTCGTGTAGCTGTCGAAGTGGTCGGCCTCGAAGGCCTTGGCCGCGGCGACGTCGATCTGCCCGCGGTGTTCGCGCATGAGCTGCTTCCAGCGCACGCGCCGGGCGATGCACGAGTCGCGGATATCGGCGTCGTTCATGGTCGTCTCGCGCCGGAGAATCTTGAGGTTTTCGGCGACGTTGGAGCCGATGAAGAACCCGTCGCGGGTGCGCTCGAAGCCGATGTTCGCCAAGCCGAGTTCGAGGCGGGCGATCTCGCCGGTGTTCACGTCGCCCAGCAGCCAGGCGTTGGCGTAGCCGCCGTTGTTGCCCTGCTTCATGATCTCGCACCACTGGTCGATCGTGGCGGCGTCCTGGGTTGCGCGGCGCATGCGGGAGAACTCGGGCGTGCCCCACTCGGAGAAGCCGATGAAGGCGCCGATGGTCGTCTCTGCGCCGACGAGGCCGGCGTCGGTGATGAAGAAGTCGGTGCCGCTGTGGATCCAGCCCGGCGCGGCCTGCATCAGGAGTCGGTGTCCCTGCGCGGGCACGAGGTCGATGATGACGTTGGTGTGGACCTCGACATAGCCGTTCATGGTGTTGTGGCCGAGCACCACGCCGCCGCCGCGGGTCATCGATCCGGTGGCGATGAAGGCGGAGCAGCTCTGCTTGGGCGGGGTGACGCTCGTCGCACCGCCGGAGGCCTTCTTCAGCACCTCGTAGAACCAGTACCACTCCAGCTCCATGAAGGCGTTGTAGGCGACGAGGTCCTCAAGTGAGGCGGTGACGCCAGCGGCGGCGAGCCCGTCGGCGATCCCCAGCAATTCTTCGCGGTTCTCGGCATCGACGAAGGGCGTGACGAACCGGGCGGTTTCCTTGAGCAGTTCGGTCCACTCCATCGCGGTGTTATGGTACCACACCGAACGGCGGATACGGAGGGCCTCGGCGATCTCCTTGGCGAGGAGGTAGCCGTGCTGGAAGCCGCGTTCGCGCGGTTCACCCTCGATGTGGAGATAGATCCAGCCGGCCTTCTCGTGGCGGTGAGCCTTGGCGAGCCATTGCTGCTGGAGCGGTGTCGGCTGGGGCTGGGCGGCGGAGGGGCTCGACGGTTGGGCGGAGGTGGAGGTCGCGACGACGGCGGCGAGGAGGAGGAGACGGATTTTCATCGGGAAGACAGGGGTCACGGACCATGGAAGTGCGGGGGAGGGGCGGACGGGAGGCGCACGGCGGCTCCGGGGAAGAGTGGATACGCATCGCTCCGCCTGGAGGTGCCTCGATGCATGAGTGGACCGGGATGGGACTGCAGATCCCGGCGCGACGACCTGCGGGAGTCTGCAGGCACACCCTAATAGGGGAGTTTAGGGATACGCCCACCCCCGATCCGTTGTCGGACGCGGTAGAAGGCTGCCTGCCGGAAAGAATCAGTTTCCGCGATTGCACGAGCGAAGGCGGGGCGCGGGGGAGGCCACTACGGCCGGGCTTCGCGCGAGAGGTGGCTGGCGATCGCCTGCCAGCGGCCGTTTTCGCTCCGCTTCCAGACATCGGTGACTCGGTAGACGGCGCTGGCGTCCTTGCCGGCCAGAGTGGCGATCTCGGTCTGGCGGCCGGTGACGACGGCGGTGTCGCCGTAGGTGCGAACTTGGAGGTCGGACATCATGAACTCGGTGGCTTGGTAGGTGCCGGAGCGAACGTCGGCGATGTCTTGGGCCTTGGACGTCACTTTGCCGTCGGCATCGGTGTAGAACCAGTCATCGGCCACCAAGCGGTCGAGGGCGGCGACATCGCGTTCGAGGTAGGCCTTGGCCCAAGCGTGCTCAAGGGCGAGCACCTCCGCCCGAGGGTCGCTTGGTTCGGGCGCGGCGAGGGCCGGGGTAAGCTTGGTGGCGCGGCTTTCGCTGAGCAGGGTCCAGCGTGTGCCGTCGGCGGAGATCTCGCGCCGGTCGGTGAGACTTTGGCGATCGTCGGCGAACGTCACCGTGCCACGGAGTTGGTAGCTTTGGCTGCCGGCGAACAGCATGCCAGTGACGGCGATGCGCGGGCCGTCGAGGGTGTAGGTGGCATCGATGCGGGAGCCGTCGCTGGCGAAGGACTTCCAGAAGAAGCACCCGCGCACGGGATCGAAACCGTCGGTTTCTGTCCACTGCAGCGATCCGGCCGGGCTGTGTTCCTCGCCGCGGAACTCGACGAACTGGCCACCGAGGATGGGCTGGACTGAGTACGTGCCGTGAGCAGCGCCCGCGGCGCCGAGGGGCGACGGGTGGACGGTGCTCTCGTAGCTCCAGTCGCCGAGCCAACATTCGAGCGGTTGGCGCTCGGCGGCGAGAAGCGCAGGGGCCGGGGTGTTTTCGGCGCAGGCGAGGCCGCTCAAGACGGCCGCAAGCAGTAATAGGCTGGTTGTTTTCATGGCTGGTTGGTGACCTGGGGAAAGTCGGCCGCCTCGCTCGCGGCGCGTGGCGCCCCGGAGGGCGGAGGCCGCGCGGCACGAGCGCATGACTCTGATACCCGGAATGCCGGGGAGCGGCGGCGTTGCTGCGCGAGGTGGGGCGAAGCGCTGTGGTGGCGCTGCTCTCGTGGGGGGCCGCAGGACTCTGCGGGCCGGCGCATAAACGCGGGTAAGCTAGCCCGAGGTTCGCGCGTTGCCGCTCCGCCGGGTTTTAGAAGAGAGACACGTCCGCAGAATCAGTTTCCGGCGAGGGATCCGGAAAGTCCGAGGTGCCGTTAGTGATGTTGACGCGCGGGGCGGTTGCCGCCGCAGTGTCGCGCTTCCATCGAACCACTTCTCACCGCATGAAACCCAAGATCTTTGTCGACGGCTCCGAAGGCACCACCGGTCTCGAGATCAACGAGCGGCTCGCCGGCCGCACCGATGTCGAGGTGATCGCGATCGACCCGGAGAGACGCAAGGATCCGGCCGCCCGCAAGGCCATGATCGCCGCGGCTGACATCGTCTTCCTCTGCCTGCCCGACGCCGCCTCGAAGGAGGCCGTCGCCCTCGCGGCGGATTGCCCGAACGTGCGGTTTCTCGACGCCTCGACGGCGCATCGCACGAACCCCGAGTGGGTCTACGGCCTGCCGGAGCTGCGCCAGGGCAAGCAGCGCGCGGCGGTGAAGGCGGCGAAGAAGGTCGCGGTGCCCGGCTGCCATGCGAGCGGTTTCAACCTGATCGTCTCGCCGCTGGTCGAGGCCGGCATCGTGCCGCCGACGTATCCGATCATCTGCACTTCGATCACCGGCTTCAGCGGCGGCGGCAAGAAGCTCATCGCCTCGTACGCGGAGAACGCGGCCGATGTCGCGGCGCGGCAGGGCAAGGAGTCGACGCAGGACCAGCGCGTGGCGCCGCGGCCCTATGCGCTCGGGCTGACGCACAAGCATCTGCCGGAAATGCGGGTCGTGAGCGGGCTGGCGCAGAACCCGGTCTTCGTGCCGATCATCGGCGATTTCTACCGCGGCATGGCCGTTTGCATCGCGTTCGAGCGGCGGTTGCTCGCGAAGCCCTGTGGCGCGAAGGAGATCGCGGCGGCGCTGGCCGCGGCCTACGCCGGCGAGAAATTCGTACGCGTGGCGGCCGAGGTGAATCCTTCGACCGAGCTCGACGAGGGCTTCTTCCGGACGCTGGCCACCAACGGCACCAACCGCTGCGACCTCTCCGTCTTCGGACACGAGGAGCAGATTCTCGTCGTCGCCCGGCTCGACAACCTCGGCAAGGGCGCCTCCGGCGCCGCGGTGCAGTGCATGAACCTCATGCTCGGCTTCGACGAGAGCGCAGGGCTGGTAGCCTGATCCGGATCAACCAGCCGAGTTCTGCGAATCGAGCGTGCTCGCCGCCGGCTCGCGGTAGCGCGCCGGCACGCCGGCCCCAGACGCACCGGCGAAGCTTGCCGAGGCGGCCACTTTCCCGTTGCGCGACTCCGCGTCATGGCGACTCTAGCCGCCTCGCATGGAAACCGCGCAGTTGATCGAGTCCTTCAACCGGGCCGGCCAAGGCCATGTCTTCCGTTTCTGGGGCGAACTTTCCCCCGCGGAGCAAACGCAGCTCGCCGAACAGGCGCGCGAGATCGATCTCGCAGAGGTCGCCCGCCTCAATGACACGCTCGTGCGCAACGCGAAGGGCGCGGCGGTCGACCTGACCGACCTCGAGCCCGCGCCTTATGTGCCGCTGCCGCAGAATGGCGGCGATGCCGCCGAGTGGACCTCCGCTCGCGAACTCGGTGAGGCCGCGCTGCGCGCCGGCCGCGTGGCGGCGTTCGTCGTCGCGGGCGGGCAGGGGACGCGGCTCGGCTACGACGGGCCGAAGGGCACGTTCAAGGTCACGCCGGTCCTCCAAAAATCGCTCTTCCAAGTCTTCGCCGAGAAGATCCTCGCCGCCGGCCGCCGCTACGGGAAACCGCTGCACTGGTTCATCATGACCAGCCACGCGAACCACGAGGCGACGGAGACGTTCTTCCGCGAGAACAGCTACTTCGGCCTCGCCGCCGAGCGCGTGCACTGTTTCCGCCAAGGCCGCATGCCGGCGGTGGATTTCGAGGGCCGCATCCTCCTTGAGACGAAGTCGTCCATCGCGATGAGCCCCGACGGCCACGGCGGCTCGCTCCGCGCGCTCGACCGCAGCGGCGCGCTGGAGATCATGCGCCGCGAGGGCATCGACGTCCTCAGCTACTTCCAGGTCGACAACCCGCTCGTGCGTTGCGTCGACCCGACGTTCATCGGCTTCCATCTCCGCGCCGGTGCCGAGATGTCGAGCAAGATGATCCCGAAGGCGTATCCGGAGGAGAAGGTGGGCCACTTCTGCCGCCAGCGCGGGAAGCTGCTCGTCGTCGAGTACAGCGACTTGCCGATGGAGCGCCAACGCGAGGTCGACGCGGCGACGGGTCGCCTGCGCTTCATCGCCGGCAGCATCGCCATCCACGTGTTCAGCCGGGCGTTCATCGAGCGCATGGCCAACGGCGCCGACGCCCTGCCGTTCCACCGTGCCGACAAGAAGATCCCGTGCGTCGCCGCCGACGGCACGCCGGTGAAACCCGAGAAGGCCAACGGCGTGAAGTTCGAGATGTTCGTCTTCGATGCGCTGCCTTTCGCGAAGAACGCCGTCACCATCGAGACGCCGCGCGCCGACGACTTCAGCCCGGTCAAGAACGCCGAGGGCGTCGATTCGCCCCGGACCTGCCGCGACGACCAGCTCCGGCAGTTCGTGCGCTGGTTGCGCGCCGCCGGCGCCACCGTGCCGGCCGACGCCACCGGTCTGCCGCCGTTCGCGCTCGAGGTGTCGCCGCTCTTCGGCGACGACGAGCCGAGCTTCGGTGCCGCCTGGCGCGCGCTGCCGACGAAACCCGCCGTCGCCCCCGGGCTGGTGCTCGGCTGAGCGCGCCGGTTCCACCTTCAACTGATCCCCCCAACTCCGATAACCAGAACTCCATGAGCACGATCGACCAAATCGCCGCCGCCGAGAAGGCCGGCCAGATCCTCGCCAGCACCGCGCAGAACCTCCGTACCTGGCTGGGCGGCACGTTCCTGCCCGACTGGGCCCGCGCGGCCATCGAGGAACTCGTCGCCAAGGAGCAGTGGCCCGAGCTCAACGACCGGTTCTACCGCACCCTCGAGTTCGGCACCGGCGGCATGCGCGGCCGCACGATCGGCAAGGCTTCGGCCACCGCCGAGATCGGCACGCTCAGCGCGCAGGGTTCGCCCGAGCACCCGGCCGTGGGCTGCAACGTGCTCAACGACTTCACCGTCGTGCGCGCGACGATCGGCCTCTTCCGCTACACCAAGCAGTACCTCTGCGCCGCGGGCAGCTTCGACCAGCCGCGCCTGGTGATCGCGCACGACGTGCGCCATTTCTCGCGCCACTTCTGCGAGCTCGCCGCCTCGACCTGGAGCCAGCTCGGCGGCCAGGCCTTCATCTTCGACGGCCCGCGCTCGACGCCGCAGCTGAGCTTCTCGGTGCGCTACCTCAAGGCCTCGGCGGGCATCGTCATCACCGCCAGCCACAACCCGCCGCACGACAACGGCTACAAGGTCTACTTCGGCGACGGCGGCCAGGTCGTGC
>JAEXPL010000367.1 GCA_023446865.1 Verrucomicrobiota bacterium
GGCCCGGACCGGCCGCCCGCTGGGCCTTCGCGGTCCTGCCGCCGTGGTGGCGCACGTGGCCGGCCGGAGTCGGTGCGGTGTTGCTCGCGGCGGCGGCCGTGTGGGGCGTGGTGCGTTGGCGCACCGCGGCGCTCGAGCGCGAACGGCGGCGGCTCGAGTCGCTCGTCGCCGACCGGACAGTCGACCTCGCCCGCGAACGCGACCGGGCCGACGCCGCGCGCCGCGCCAAGACCGCCTTCCTCGCCAGCATGAGCCACGAGCTGCGCACGCCGTTGCACGCGATCCTCGGATACTCGCAGCTGCTCGGTGCCGACACCACGTTGCCGCCCGCGGCGCGCGAGCGTCTGCAGATCGTGGGCGACAGCGGACGGCATCTGCTGCGCCTCATCAACGAGGTGCTCGATCTCGCCAAAATCGAGGCGGGCAAACTGGAGCTGCAGCCCGCGCCGTTCGAGCTGCCGGCGCTGCTCACCGGGCTCGCGGCTGCGCACGAACCCCGGGCTGCCGCGAAAGGCCTCGCGTTTCGCCGCTCCGAGGTCGCCGACCTGCCGGGTGCGGTCGTGGGCGACGCCGCGAAGCTGCGCCAGGCGCTGGAGAATCTTCTCGGCAACGCGATCAAGTTCACCGCGCGCGGCGAGGTGCGGCTGCTGGCTTTCCCGCTCGGCGGCGGACGCGTGCGCTTCGAGGTGAGCGACACCGGCCCCGGAATCGCGGCGACGGATCTCGCGCGACTCTTCCAGCCCTTCACGCAGCTCGCTTCCGGTGGCACGATGCCGGCGGAGCATGGCAGCGGGCTCGGCCTTGCGATCACGCAGCGGCTGGTGGCGTTGCTGGGCGGCAAACTTGAGGTGGCAAGCGAGGTGGGGCAGGGCACGCGCTTCTGGTTCGAGCTCGCGCTCCAGTCCGCGGGTGGCGCGATCGCCGCGGGCGCGGCCGTGCGGCGCATCGTCGGCTACGCCGGCCCCCGGCGGCGGGTGCTGGCGGTCGACGATGTCGCCGCGAACCGGCGACTCTTCGGCGAGCTGCTGGCACCGTTGGGCTTCGAGGTGGTCGAGGCCGGCTCGGTGGCGGAGGCGCTCGCGCGGCTCGAGACGTTCCGGCCGGATCTGGTGCTGCTCGACCTGCGGCTGCCCGACGGCGACGGCTGCGCGCTGGCGCGGCGGCTCCGCGCGGATCGGCGGCTGGAGGGCGTGCGGTTGCTCGCGGCGTCGGCTTCGGTTTTCAACGACAGCCCGGCCGAGGCGCTCGCCGCCGGCTGCGACGGGTTCATCGGCAAGCCGTTTCTGCCGGAGGAGTTTCTGGCGCGGGTCGGCGCTTTGCTGGGTCTGAACTGGCGCGAGGCCGCGGACGGAGCACCGTTGGCGGCAACGAAGGCCGCGCCGCTCGATCCGGAGTTGCTGGAGCCGTTGCGCGCGGCGGCCGAGGCGGGCGACATCGTGGCGCTGCGCGAGGCGTTCGCCCGGCTGCGGGAGCGGCACGGCGAGGTCCCGGCGCTCGAACCGCTCGCGCGGGCGATCGCCGCCTTCGACACCGCGGCGGTGGCGCATCTGGCGCGCCCGCCGGAGCCGCCCGCCGGAGGAGTTTCCCGATGAGCACCGCCGCCAAGACCATGCCCGAGCCGGAGCGTATCCTGATCGTCGACGACACGCCGGCCAACCTTTCGCTGCTGGTCGATGCCCTGCAGGCCGCCGGCTACCGGCCGCTGGTGGCGACGAGCGGCGAACTGGCGTTGCAGCGCCTCGCGCAGCAGCGGCCGGCGCTGGTGCTGCTCGACATGCGCATGCCGGGGCTCGACGGGCTGGCGGTGTGCGCGCGCATCCAGGCGCACCCGCAGTGGCGCGAGATTCCGGTGATCTTCATGACCGCGGTGGAGGAACCGGCGCAGAAGGTCGCGGCGTTCGCGGCCGGGGCGGTCGACTACGTTACCAAGCCGTTTCACACCGACGAGGTGCTGGCGCGCATCGGTACCCACCTGCGGCTCCGGCGCCTGCAGCGCGAGCTGGCGGAGGAGCTCGCCTGGCGCGCGGAGACGGAGCGCACTCTCCGCGCCTCGCTCGCGCAGGCGGTGATCGTGGCGTCGCCCGACGGTGGCGTACTCTTCCATACCCGACGCGCGGCGCAGTTACTCGAGCGGCATTGCGGCTGGTCGGAGGCCGAGGATCGGCCGTTGCCGGCGCGGCTGGCGCAACTCGCGGCGGCGGGGCGGAGTGCGCATGAGACGAGCACTGGCTCGGCCGGCGTGCTGGAGGTACGCGTGGTCGGCGGCGGCGAGTTTGTGACGATCCTGCTCGAGGAGCGGCGGGCCGCAGGCGACTTCGCGCCGTTGCGGGCGCTCGGCCTGAGCGAACGCGAGGCCGAGGTGCTGTTCTGGATGAGCGAGGGCAAGTCGAACCCCGAGATCGCGCTCATCATCGGCGCCGCGGCGGCGACGGTGAAGAAGCACGCGGAGAACATCTTCGCCAAGCTCGGGCTGGAGAACCGCGCCGCCGCCATGCGGTTGGCGCTGGAGAAGTTGCGGTAAGGTTTCCGCCGGCGGGCGGAAACCTGACTACGCCGGTCGGCGTATTCACGCTCCGGCAGCGTTGAGGTAGAGTGGGTCACCGCGAGCGACCATGGATGGATCCGTCCGCGGCTCCCGCAACCCGAACCTCGCCGCTTCCATGAAACGCACACTCCCGCTCTCGCCGCTTGCTCTCGCGCTTTTCGTCTCTGCACTCCCGCTCCGTGCCGCCGAGCCGAAGCCGGTGGTCTGGTATCTCAGGACCGCCAACGAGCAGTACTTGCCGCGCTATGGCGACACGGTGCTGCTCCAGTTCTCTACCTCCGAGGGAGGAAAGTACATCGAGGGCGGGGTGCTTGACTACAACACGTACCTGACCGAGTGGGGCGGCACAGGGCCGTGCAGTCTCGGGATGCGCGGGGTGACCTTCTTCAACAAGGGCACGTTCACGGACAGTGTGGGCCTGATCATCGGCACCCCGGATGGGGTGTTTCATAACTCTGGTACGTTCATCAAGGAAGGCCCGGCCGAGCGGACGTTGTTCGAGTGGGGGAGCAACGTGGTGAACACAGGGACGTTCGAGGCCCGAACCGGGAGGATCGACTTCGCGCATGTCGGCGCCTCGTACACCTTCAACGACGGCAGCCGCTTCGTCGGCGCCGGGCTGGTGCGCGTCCTCGACGGCTACACGACCTTCAGCGGCAACTTCTACTCCGAGAACCTACAACTTGTTGGGGCGACCAACAGTTTCCGCGGCACCAACGCCGTCGGCTCCGGCACGTGGGGGTGGCTCGGTTCCACGCTCACCGGCACCTGGGGCAACACCGGCACGCTCACCATCGTGGGCGCGGGCGGCCAGCGGCTCGACTATGGCGCGCAGCTCACCAACGCCGTCGGTGCGACCATCCGCCACGAGAGCAGCGGCCTCGGGTTCGCGGGCGATGCGCGGTTGGTGAACCACGGCACGTTCACCAGCGCGACCGACAACAGCTTTGGGCGTTCTGGCGGCAGTGGCGGCCAGCCGAGCTTCGCGAACGACGGCCTCTTCGAGAAGACCGGCGGCACGGGCCAGACGCGTTTCGATGCGGTGCGGCTCGACAACCTTGCCGGCGGCACCGTCCGCATCCGCTCGGGGCAACTCTATACCAACACCGCGATGACCAACGCCGGCACGCTCGACGTGGGCGGCGGCACCTCGTTCCGGACGGACGCGGCGTTCACCAACACCGGCTCGATCGTTGGCACCGGTACGATCTACGCCCAGTCGCTCGTCAACGAGGGCACCATCGCCCCCGGCTACTCGCCCGGCACGCTTACCGTGGATGGTAACGTGATCCTTGGCAGCGACAGTATCTTGAATCTGGAGTTCGGCGGGCCGGGCGGCTCGGACCAGTTCATCGTCACCGGCGAAGGCTCCAATGGGAACCTCCAGCTCGGTGGCACTCTCAACATCCTCAGCGCCGCGGGCTACACTCCGACGCTCGGCGACAGTTGGCAGCTGTTCCGTGCAGACTCGCTCACCGGCAGCTTCGACCACACGTACTTCACCGGCTTCGGCTCCGGCGTGACCTTCGGGCTCTCGCAGGACAGCGGCGGTTTCTTCGCCACGGTCACGGCGATTCCCGAGCCGTCGACCTACGCGGCGATCTTCGGCGGGCTCACGCTGGCGCTGGTGGCGTGGCGCCGCTGGCGCGCGCAGCGGTGAGCGCGTGCCTGAGGGTGGACCCGCTTGCCCTCAAGTGGGTCGCCGGCCCGGCCCGAGGCGGACGTGGGTTGGCTCTCCTTCCGAGGCGTTGCCCCGCAAGACCGGCTCTTTGTTGGTGCGGCCGCACTGTCCTCGACCGCGTTGAGGGCAACGCGGTCCACCTCGTCTTCGGGCGCCGGAGCTCGCGCTTGCTCCGCTTCAAGCGGACTGCGAGCGTCGCCGGCTCCGATGTGCGACCGCCACGAGCCGACTCCCGATGCACCGCCCGCCGCTCCGACCGGCGAGCGGTGCTGGCGTTGCTTCTGGCCGAAACGGCTGTGCTGGTGCGGGAGCATCCGACCGATGGCGACGCGGACGAAGGTCGTCCTGCTCATCCACCCGAAGGAGTACAAGGATCAGCGCACCGGCACCGGCCGGCTCACGCACCTCTGCCTGGCCGACAGCGAGCTGATCATGGGCATCGGCTTCGACGCGCACGAACGCGTGCAGGAGCTGATCGCCGATCCGGCGAACTTCCCGATGCTGCTCTACCCGGGCCCGACGGCGCGCGCGTTGCCGGGCGGCTTGCAGGCCGAGGAACTCGGCGGGCGGCGACTGGTGGTGTTCGTACTCGACGGCACGTGGTCGTGCGCGCGGAAGATGCTGCGGCTGAGCCCGAGCCTGCAGCGGTTGCCGCGCCTGATGTTCCCGCCGGCGGCGCCGAGCAAGTTCGTGATCAAGCAGCAGCCGGCCGAGGGCTGTCTTTGTACGCTGGAGGCGACGCACGAGCTGTTGCTCGCGCTGGAGCGCGCCGGCCTTGAGCACTATCCGGATCCGGCGCAACTGCCCGACCTGCTTCAGCGGATGCAGGACTTCCTGATCCAGTGTGCGAGCGATCCGGCGAAGGCCGGTTACCGCCGGAAGAAGACCGGTTACGGCACGCCGGAACAGCGGCGCGTGACGCGCGGCGCCGACAGCTCGCGGCGGTTGAAACTGTTCCGGCCGGCTCAGGCCGGCGGTTGAGCGGCCGGCCGTTTCCAGAATCCGTGCCCCACGCCGTGGTAGGTGCGGGCGAAGTAGATTGTGACGGCGACCAGCACGGCGCACAGCCCGCCCCAGAAGAGCGGCCAGCGCACGGCGCCGTTCTGCGTGGCGAGGAAGTACCAGGCGCCGGTGCCGAGGTAGCCGAGCAGGTTGCTCAGACCGCTGGTGAGCATGGCGAAGAGGGCCTGGGCGCGGGCGCGCATGGTGGGCTCGACGCGTTCGGCGAGGTACATCTGCGCGGTGATCGTGAACAGGGTGTAGCAGGCGCCGTGCAGCGGAATGCCGGCGAGCACCGTGGCGCGGGTGTCAAAGCTGAACAGGGCGAAGCGCGCCACCCCGAAGAGCAGGCCGAGCAGGATCACCCACTTCAGGCGCACGCGGCGGAGGATGGCGGCCAGCGAGAGCAACGCGGCCACCTCGGTGGTTTGTGCGAGCGCCATCGTGGCCGCGGCGTGGTTCACACCGAGGGCGGTGAGATGGAGCGGCGTGTACGGGTAGAAGGCCGCGAGCGGCACGCCGAAGAGCGTGACCGTCAGCAGGATCGTGCGGTGGTCGGGGTGGCGCAGGAGCACGAGCGCATCCAGGCCGAGGACCTCGCGCCAGTTGCGCGCCTTGGCGGCGGCGGGCATTTGCCACGGCGGTAGCAGGTAAGTGGCGAAGCCGAGCAGCAGGAGCACGCCGCCCGCCACGTAACCGGAGAGCGGGGAGCTGTCGGAGGCGAGGACCCAGCTCACGGAGCAGCCGGCCGCCATCCAGCCGGCGGTGGCCCACATGCGCACGGGGCCAAACTCCGCCGCGGGGTCGAGCAGCGCGGCGAGGGCGATGGTGGTCAGTAGGCTCGCGCACGGGCTGTAGCAGAGCGAGTGCAGCTGCATGCAGGTGAGCAACGCGGCACCGGGTCCGCCGTGGTCGATGACCGCGAACAGCGCGAGCAGCCACGTTCCCGCCAGCCAGTAGAGCCAGCGGAGCAGGCGCAGCGGCGGCACGCCGCGGTCGGCGAACGAGCCGATCAGCAGCGGCGAGACGAAGGCCGCGACGGCGTTGCAGGTGAACGCGAGCGCGATGTAGCGCTCCAGCCCGGCGTGCTTGAGCACGTTGCTGAACGACACGTTCCACAGGCCGTAGGCGTACCACTGGAAGAGGAAGAGGCAGGCGAGCGGGAGAAAGGTCGATCTGGGCGTCGGGCCGCGCATGAAGGGCGCCACAGTCGGCGGCGGGTGGGACGGGGGCAACGCGAGAGATGGCCGTGGCGCGGGGTGTTGCCGGCGGGCGAGCGAGCCCGACTCGCGGCACCCGCCAAAAGACGCAAAATCCTGTTCCGACCGTATCACGGATTTGCGTCTTCGCCAGCAACAGTGGGATCGCGGCTCAGTCGCCCGGCGCTTGGTTCGCAGTGGCGGAGGGTGGGATGGGGCAACGAGAGAGATGGCGCCGCCGCCGGGCTTGCCACCCAGCATTCGAGGCGGTCTGCTGCGCCGCTTATGCATCTCGACCTTCCCTCGGGCGACTTCGCCGGCTACATCTTCGACTGCGACGGCACGCTCATCGACTCGATGCCCGTGCACTACCGCGCGTGGGACGAGGCGATGCGCCGGCAGGGCATGCCCGGGAAGCTCGACGAGGACCTGTTCTACTCGCTTGGCGGCGTGCCCACGCGGCGCGTGGCGGAGATCATCGCGCAACACTACGGGCTCACCATCGACGTCGAGCAGGTGTTCCACGTGAAGGAGAACCTCTTCCTCGAGCTGTTGGCCGACGTGAAGCACATCCGGCCTGTGGTCGAGTTCGCGCGCAAGGCGGCCGCGGCGGGCAAACCCATCTCCGTCGCCTCCGGTGGGCCGCGCGACATCGTGCACCACTCGCTGAAGCTCGCCGGCCTCGCGCCGCTGTTTCCGGTGGTGGTCACGCCCGAGGATGTGGCGCAGCGCGGCAAGCCCGCGCCGGACATGTTCCTGCTCGCCGCGCAGAAGATGGGCGTGCCGGCCGCGCGCTGCCTCGTGTTCGAGGACGCCGAGCCCGGCCACCAAGCCGCCGCGGCCGCGGGGATGCAATCCGTCCACGTGCCCAGCCGCGGCCCGCGGGCGAAGTAGGGACGGTTCGGCCGCCGCTGGCGGTGCTCTGCATCAATCTCGCGAGTCGCGCCGGGGTCCTCGTGCCGCCGGCCGAAACGCGTCTTGCGGGGCGTCCGGCGCTGCGCCTTGGTAACGGTCTTCCGACACCGCCGGCGCTCCGCTCGTCCCCCGCGAGCTCGTGCCGTCCGGATCGCAGTTTTTCCAACGAGTCCTCCGCCCTCTTTCTCCCATGCAATACGGCCACTTCGACGACGCTGCCCGCGAATACGTGATCACGCGCCCGGACACCCCCCGCGCCTGGTCCAACTACCTCGGTTCCCGCCGCTACGGCGCGATCATCACCAACAACGCCGGCGGCTACAGCTTCACCCGCTCGCCCGCGTCGGGCCGCTTCCTGCGCCACCGCTACAACGCCATCCCGATGGACATGCCGGGCCGGCAGTTCTACCTGCGCGACGCCGCCTCGGGCGATTTTTGGTCGGCCGCCTGGCAGCCCGTGGGCAAGCCGCTCGACCAGTACAAGACCTCCACGCGCTTCGGCCCGGGCTACGCCGTGATCGAGAGCGAGTACTCCGGCATTATTTCGCAGGCGACGTACTTCGTGCCGATGGACCAGGATTTCGAATACTGGCACCTGAAGGTCACCAACAACTCCGGTGCGCCGCGCAAGCTCTCCGTCTTCTCCTTCTGCGAGTTCACCACCGAGTGGAACCTCGTCCAGGACACCCTCAACCTCCAGTATACGCAGTACATCTCCGACGCCGTCTGGCAGGACGGCATCATCGCCGCCTCCTCCTGCAAGCGCCTCCCCGAGGACCCGGCCAACTTCGCCAACAACGACCAGTCGCGCTGGTGGTGGATGACGCAGGTCGGCGGCACGATCTCCGGCTTCGACTGCGAGCGTGAGAAGTTCCTCGGCGTCTACCGCAGCTACGACAGGCCCGAGGCCGTCGAACGCGGCCAGCTGGGCAACCACGAACAGTCATCCGACAACGGCTGCGGCGCTATCCAGAGCGATCTCACGCTCGGCGTGGGCGAGAGCGCCGACGTCATCGTGCTGCTCGGCATCGGCAAGGCGGCGGTCGCGAAGAAGACGCGCGCGAAGTTCGCCAACGTCGCCGCCGTGGAGCGCGAGCTGGCGAAGGTGAAGGCGCATTGGCACGGCCTGCTCGACACCATGCAGGTGCAGACGCCCGACGCCGACTTCGACCACATGACCAACGTCTGGGGCGCCTACAACGCGCTCATGACCTTCGAGTGGTCGCGCTCCTGCTCGCTCGTCTACACCGGCGACCAGCGCGACG
>JAEXPL010000380.1 GCA_023446865.1 Verrucomicrobiota bacterium
GAAGGAGGGGGAGGTGAGACGGGGGCGCTCGGGCGCGAAAAAGGCCGCACGGAGCGAACCGGGCGGCCGAGGCAAGTTGAGGGGACGGGACGAGCGATCAGCGCCAGCGACCCTCGATGAAGATGTAGCCGTTGGGACGACGTTCCCAGCGAGGGGAGACCCAGCGGCTGTGGCGGTGCGGCGGGCGACGCCAGCAACCCTCGATCCAGACATGACGGCCGCCGTACCAACCCCAATAGCCATCGATCCAAATGTGCTCGTAGGACGGACGGTGGGGGCGGTGGTTGTACGAGTAGTGGCGGGGCGGAGGCGGGGCCGTCACCACGACCACGCCGTCGCTGCGCCAGCCGTCGCTTTCGACCACCACGGTGGTGCGGGGGCGAACGTGGACATCACGCCAGCAACCGGAGACGAAGACGTAGCCGCGTCCGTGGCGGTGGCGTTCCCAACGGGGCGCGACCCACACGACATCGGGGCGCGGCGGCAAGTCCCAACGGCCGGAGATCCAGACGTGCCTGCCGGCTTGGAAGCCCCAGTATCCGCCGATCCAGACGTGGGATGGTGACGGTCGGGCGATGATGACTTCGCGCTCGGGCGGCGGCGGCGCCTCCTCGATGACCAGCGTGGTAGCGGAGTCCTCGGTCGCGGCGGTCTCAGCGCCGCCCTCCTGCCAGTAACCTTCCTTCAGCGCATAGCCGTTGTCCTTCTTCTCCCAGCGCGGGGCGACCCATTCGGCGGAGTTCGACGGAGGCAGCTCCCACGCGCCGCTCACCCAAGTGTAGGCACCGTCTTTCCAGGTCCAGTGGCCAGAGACGTAGACGTGCTGTGGCGTGGGCTGGTCCTCGACCGAGTCGGTGGTGGAGGGCGGGAGGGGTTTGTCGAGCAGAGGGGCGGGGTCCATCAACGGCGCGTCGGGGATGGTGCCGGCGGCGAGGAGGCCGGCGGCGGAGCCGAACAGGGCGACGCCGAGGCACGACAGACGAAGGGCGCGGCCAAACGGGCGGCGTACGGACGGCGCAAGGGGAACGGAGTTCTTCATGGCACGAGGATAGACGTTGGTGGGGGCGGATTGGTTCCACCGAGGAACGCGAACGCGCCCTATCGTGGACAACTGAACGGGCGAGCCGGGCCGAGGTTACGGCGCGCGGGCGATTTTGTTTCGCCGGCTGGTCGGAGGAACGCGGGTGCCCGATCGGGCAAAGGGCGTCCCGTCGAAGACTGGATCTACGGGGCGGGCGTGCCGGAGAGTGGGACCGGTCTTCGACCGGTCGCGACGAGCGTGAGCCGAAGTGCCTGCGGAGCCGAAGGTGTCCAGTCGGAGACTGGACCTACGGGCCTCAGCGCAGCTGGAGGGTGTCGCCTTCGAACGTGATATCGAGGTCGGGTACAACCACGGCCTTGCGTGCCCCCTGCTTGCGCACCGTGCCGGCAATCCAGGCGTCGTAGCCGGCGGCGGTGGCCGCGGCGACGGTGGCGTCGGCCAGCTCGGGCGCGACGTAGGCGGCGAAGCCGATGCCTTGGTTGAAGGTCGCATAGGCCTCGCGCAGCTCGATCGGGCCCGCCTCGCGCAGGAAGCGGAAGAGCGCGGGCTCGGGGCGGAGATTGGTGATCTCGTAGACGAAGGGCTCGTCGAGGCGCATGAGCTTGCGCCAGCCGTGGCCGGTGACGTGCGCCACGTAGTTGAGCTTCAGTCCGCGGCGCTGGCACTCGCGCACGAAGGCGACGTAGATCACGCTGGGCGCAAGGAGCGCCTCGCCGAAGGTGCGGCCGTCGCCGATGGGCGTGAGGTACGCCTGCGGGAGCGACTCGGCGATCTTGCGACAGAGGGTAAGGCCGTTGGTCTGCACGCCGGAGGAGGCGAGGAAGACGATGCGGTCGCCGTCCTTCACGTCGCCGACGATGCGCAACGACTTGGGCTGGATCTTGCCGATGGCGGAGCCGGCCAGGACGATGGTGCTCGGCTCGACGATGCCGCGCAGGGTGGGCGTCTCGCCGCCGCCCCAGACAGCGCCGGCCTGCTTGCAGCCCTCGGCGAAACCGTCGACGAGGCCGTTCATGCGCTTGGCGTCGGCGAACCAGTTGGAGTCGCCCACGGCGGCGTGCATTGCCACGGAGATCGGGAGCGCGCCGCAGGTGGCGAGGTCGTTGACGATGGTGGCGACGGTGTCGATCGCGACCTCGCGGTAGAAGCACTTGCCGCTCTGCGCGTACATCGCGTCGGCCACGAGATTCTTCGTGCCGAGTCCTTCCTCGACGTGGGCGAGGTAATGGTCGTCGGCCTCGATCAGGTAGGCGCTCTCGCCGCGAATCGACGCGGGCTCGCGGTAGCCGTGGTCGGCGAGCAGTCCGGCGGTGGTGCGGGCGGCCTTCTGGCAGGCGCGCTTGAACGCGTCGAGCTGGTCGTAACGGACGCCGGAGGATTCGTAGGAGAGGGACATGGCGGAAAAGTCGGAATGCAGAGTGAAGAATGCAGAAGTGGAGGAGGTTTGGGCGTGTAGGCGAAGCGATACTTTCTGCGTTCCGCAATCTACGTTCTGACTTCCTTCTAGTAGCTCCGGCCCTCCGATTTCTCGTAGTAGTTGAGGTAGGCCTGGTTGGCGACGCGGGTGCCGCCGGGGGTGGGATAATGGCCGGTGAAGAACCAGTCGCCGGTGTGGTTGGGCAGCGACGCGTGGAGGTTCTCGATGGTCTGGTAGATGATCTCGACCTCGCCCTGCCACGGCATGTTCCGCGGGCGGACGAACTCCGCGATCTTGGCCGAGATCTCCTCGGCGGTGAACGTCTCGTAGATGCGGCGCACCTGGTTGACCTGTTCGGCGGCGGGCTTGGCGACCTCGGCGAGGCAGGCGCGGTAGACCTCGTCGATGAGGCCGGACTGGCCGCGTTCCTTGAGCAGGGCGATGGCGGCCTCGAAGGCGATGAACTTGCCGAGCTCGCTCATGTCGATGCCGTAACAATCCGGATACCGGATCTGCGGCGCGGTCGAGACGATGACGATCTTGCGCGGGTTGAGCCGGCTGAGCATGCGCAGGATCGACTTGCGCAGGGTGGTGCCGCGCACGATCGAATCGTCGACGCACACGAGCACATCCTCGGGGCCCACGCTGCCGTAGCTCACGTCGTAGACGTGGCTGGCGAGCTGGTTGCGCCATTTCTCCTGGCCGATGAAGGTGCGGATCTTGACGTCCTTCACGGCGACCTTCTCCGCGCGGGGCCAGTTGCGCAGGATGAGGTCGTCGATGAGCTGCTCGTCGAGCGTGCCCTTCTTGGCGGCGTCGAGGATGGTGGCCTTGACCTCGTCGCGGCGGCGGATGCGCAGCTCGGCCATCAGGCCGTAGTAGGCGACCTCGGCGGTGTTGGGGATGAAGCCGAGCACGGCGTGGCCGAAGTCGTTGCCGAAGGCGCGGATGACCTGATCGGCGAGCGCGGCGCCGAGGGCCTTCCGCTCAGTGTAGATCTCCGGGTCGTTGCCGCGGGAGAAATAGATGCGCTCGAAGGAGCAGGAACGGCGGGCGAGCGGCTCGCGCACCTGCTGCTCGGAGACCTGGCCGTTCTTCTTCACGACCACGGCGTGGCCGGGGGTGATCTCGCGGATGTCGGCCTGGTCCTTGTCGAAGACGGGCATGAGCGCCACGCGCGCGCTGGCGACGGCGACGACCTCGTCGTCCTGGAACCAGAAGGCGGGCCGGATGCCGGAGGGGTCGCGCACGACGAAGGTGTCGCCGTTGCCGATCATGCCGGCGAGGGTGTAACCGCCGTCCCATTTCACGGCGGCGCGGCGGAGGATCTTGGCGACATCGAGGCGTTCGCTGATGCGCTCGGAGATGACGCGGCCGGGGAGCTTCTGCGCGCGGAGCTCGCGGTAGAGGTCCTCGTGCTCCTCATCGAGGTAGAAGCCGAGCAGCTCGAGCAGCGCCTGGGTGTCGGTGGCGAAGATCGGGTGGGCGCCCATGCCGACGAGCTGCTCGTTGAGCTCGGCGGTGTTGGTCATGTTG
>JAEXPL010000259.1 GCA_023446865.1 Verrucomicrobiota bacterium
GGGTGTCGCGATTCCAAGTGCGGTCGGCGGTGTGGGTGGTGGTCTGGCCGCGGTTGTTGGTGGTGCTGGATTCCTTGTGGGAGGCACCGCGTTGGCGTTCGGTCGAGCGGGTGTGCGTGCGGGCCTGGGCCGGGGTGGCGAGGGCGGCGAAGAGAGTGAGGCCGACGAGGCCGGCGAGGAGGTGGGCGGTGGTGCGGGTCATGGTAGTGAAATGGGTCACGCTGCACCAAACGCGCGAGACCGGCGGAGGTTTCAGGAGAATAACGTCGGACGGCTTCGCGCCGGGCGGACCATGGGCATCCGACGCCAACGGAACGGCGATTCTGCGTTGTCAGGGCGGAGGGCCGGGTGGAAGCTCCGATCGTGCGGCGGGGCATGGACCCGCTGCGGGTGTCATGCTCTGAGCCGCGAACCAGCCCAACCCCACAGCCCCATGAAGTTCCCCTCGTCCTCACTCATCGTCGCGGCGGCGTTCTGCGCGTGCACGACCCTCTCCTCCGCTGCCGACCCCGAGCCGGCATCGCCTCCGCCGGCGACGGCCATGATCGCCGATCTGCGCGGAGAGTCTGTTACGGTATATGGATACGGAAGCTGGAAGGACCGGATCAATCCGACGGCCACCGGCTTGGCGATTCTCGGGAGCAAGGGCGCACAGGGCGACGGTGGCGTGTGCGGCAACCTCGCGCCCGTCTACAATCTGGGCGGAGCGGCATGGATCGAGATCGCGCTCGGCCTGGGCCAGACCAACGAGGCGACCACGGTGGTGATCGGCCTGAACGACGTGGATGGAACCCTGGTGACGGCGCGGGTGCGGGTCGACCAGATCGTGCCGGGGCAGCCGGTGTGGTTCCGCGTGCCGCTGGCGGATTTTCATCCGGCGGGCGGAGAATACGCGGGCCGGGTTCCCGGTATGGACTTCACGACGATCACCCAGTGGCACGTGCAGGGCGAATGGGGGGTGAAGAAACCGCACCAGTTTGTGGTCATCGCGCTGCGGGCACGGCGCTGAACGCCTTGGGGCGGGTCCGGGGAATTCCGTGGTCCGGCATGAAGTCGTGGCGGCTGCCCCGCGACGCGCAGTCGCCGGAGCCGGTGTTGATGCGTCATTCGAACGACACGGTCCGTGGTGGTGGCGGGGGCGCGTTGCAACCGGGGAGGGGCCTCGCAACTTCCCGGCTTCACGCATGAACCCCCGTTCCCCGATCCCCTTCCTCGGTGCGGCCGTCTTCGCGGCCGTCGTCGCCTGCCATGTCATGACCACCACCGCGCTTGCCGAACCGTCGTTCAAGACCCCTGTCAGCTACGAGGACGCCGACAAGCGCGCCGGCGAGGTTCTCGCGAAGATGAGCCCGACGGAGAAACTCCAGCTGATCACGGGCAGCAACAGCTTCTTCATCAAGGGATTTCCCCAGTACGGCATGCCGGAGCTGTACCTCGCCGATGCCACGCAGGGCGTGAACATCCGGCGCAATCTCAGCAACGCGCTCGAGAAATCCGTGTCGTTCCCCTGCGGTATCGCGCTCTCGGCGACGTGGAACCCGGCGCTTGCGTACCGCTACGCCCGCAGCGTGGGCGAGGAATGTCGCGCGGGCGGCGTGGCCGTGCTGCTCGGGCCGGGTATGAACATCTACCGCCAGTCGCAGTGCGGGCGGAACTTCGAGTATTTCGGCGAGGACCCGTTTCTGGCCGCGAAGATGATCGAGCGCTACACGATGGGCGTGCTCGACACCGGCACGATCCCCACGCTGAAGCACTTCTACGCGAACAACACCGACTACCACCGCCGCACCTCCAACTCCGTGCTCGATGAGCGCACGGCGCGCGAGATCTACCTGCCGGCGTTCCAGGCCGGCATCGACGCCGGCGCGATGGCGGTGATGACCTCGTACAACCAGGTGAACGGCGAATGGGCCGGACAGAGCGAGAAGGTGATCGCCCAACTGCTCCGCAAGGAGATGGGCTTCCGCTGGCTCGTCATGACCGACTGGTGGTCCGTGTGGGACGCCGAACTCATCATCAAGTCGGGCCAGGACCTCGAGATGCCGGGCGAGAAGTTCATCAAGGCCGACGGCGAGCGTCTGCTTCTGTCCGGAAAAGTTAAGATCGAGCAGATCGACCGCATGGCGCGCAGCATCATCCGCACGTGCATCGCGATGGGCTTCTACGACCGCCCGGTGCGCGACGACTACTTCCTGAAGAAGTATCCTGAACACGAACAGGTCGCGCTTCAGACCGGGCGCGAGTCGGTCGTGCTCCTCAAGAACGACAACGGCATCCTGCCGCTCAAGAAGGAGGCCGCGAAGAACATCCTGCTCACCGGCCTCTTCTGCGAGACGCTGCCCCGTGGTGGCGGCGCGGCCGACGTCGAGGGCTACAACGTCGTCACTCTTCTGCAGGCGGTGAAGGCGACCTACGGTGATCATGTGACCTACGTGAAGGAGCCGACCGACGAGCAGCTCAAGGCGGCCGACGTGGTGCTCCTCAGCACCGGCACCTCCGACAGCGAGGGCTGGGACCGGCCGTTCGCGATGCCCGAGCACGAGGAGAAGAATGTCCAGCGCGTGGTCGGCCTGAGTCCACGCACCGTGGTGATCGTCAATTCCGGCGGCGGTATCCAGATGACGGGTTGGGCGGACCGCGCGGCGGCGATCGTCTACGGCTGGTATCCCGGCCAGGCTGGCAACACCGGGCTCGCCGAGGTCCTCTGCGGCGACGTGAACCCCTCCGGCAAGCTGCCGATGACGATCGAGCGCCGTTTCGAGGACTCACCCGCGTTCGGCTACCTCAAGCCCGAGGACAAGCTCTACACCGGCTGGGGCCCGGACAACGACATGGCGCAACCGATCCGCAACGTGGAGTACAAGGAGGGCGTGTTTGTCGGCTACCGCTGGTACGAGGCGAAGCAGATCAAACCGCTCTTCGCCTTCGGGCACGGCCTGTCCTACACCACCTTCGAGTATTCGAACATCAAGGTGACGCCCGGCGAGTTCAAGGCCGAGGGCCGGGTGAGCATCGAGTTCACGGTGAAGAACACCGGCAAGGTCGCCGGCACCGAAGTTGCACAGCTGTACGTGCGTGATGTCGAAGCCTCCGTGCCGCGTCCGGTGAAGGAGCTGAAGGGATTCTCGAAGATCGAACTCGCGCCCGGCGAGAGCCGCGTGGTCCGCATCCGCCTCACGGCGCCGGACTTCTCGTTCTGGGATGTGACCACACACGCCTGGAAGGCCGAGCCCGGGGAGTACCGCATCCTTGTCGGCGGCGCTTCGGATCGCGCCACGCTCGAAGCCAAGGTGGTGCTGAAGTAGTCTGCAGCGGTTGGGTGTGTCAGGGTTTGGACCGGACGGTGCGGCTGTCGGGGCCGTATCGTCCGGCCCTTGTGTTCAAGGTGGTGCTGGCCGGCGGGTTGCGGTGGACCGTCGCGCCGATCGAGCGCGAAATGCGTATTGGCACCTCACGGGCGGGTGTTTTGTTGGGGGAGTTTCCGATGGAACCCACACCCGAAAGCAGCGGCCTCCGCCGGGAGCGTCTTGTCGCCATCTGTGTGCTTATGCTGTTCACGGCCTTCGCCGTGTGGGCGTTGACCACGGGCTGGCGCAGCCGTGCGCTGATGGGAAACGGTTTCCGGCAGACGCAGACGGCGATGACCGCGCTCTTCGTCCAGCGCGACCATGACTTCTCGCTGGCCTACCCGACACCGGTGCTCGGGAAGCCGTGGTCCGTGCCGTTCGAGTTTCCGCTGTACCAATGGACGGTGGTGGCGGTGAGCGATGCGACCGGGCTGTCGCTGTTCAAGAGCGGGCGGCTGGTGAGCATGATCTGTTTCGGGCTTTGTTTGCCGGCAATCTGGTTGCTGCTCGGGCGGATGGGACTGCCGTGGGTGCGGCGCGCGATGGCGATGGGGCTCGTCCTTACGTGTCCGCTGCTGCTTTTCTACGCCCGCGCGTTTCTGATCGAAACGATGGCGCTGCTGTTCGCGCTGTGGTTCCTGCTGGCGTTCGTGGCGGCGGTGGAGCGGCGGAGTGTCGGCTGGCTGGTGGTCGCCAATCTTGCCGGAGTCGGAGCCGGACTGGTGAAGGTGACCACCTTCATGGTCTATCTGGTTCCGGCGGTGCTCTGGGGCGTCTGGTGGTTGTGGCGGGAGCGGCCGATGGATAACGCGTCGCGGCGCTGGGCCGGAGTGGGGCGCGTGTGCGGGTGGTCGGCGGCGGCGGTCACCGTGCCGTTTGCGGCGACCTGCTGGTGGGTTGCCTACACGGATCGGCTGCGGGCGCTCAACCCCGGGGCGCGCGGCTTGGTCTCCTCGGCGCTGTACAGCTACAATTTCGGCACGTGGGCCGATCGCCTGAATCCGAAGGTTTGGGGCGCGCACCTGCGGGTTGTCACGGAGGAGGTGGTCGCCACCCCGGTGCTGCTGGTGCTGGCGCTGCTGCTGGTGCTGTTCCCTCGTGGCCGGTATCTGTACTGGGTGCTGGGATGTGCGGCCTTGTTCGTCCTCGCGCCCGTGGTGTTCCCGGTGCTCTACGCGTGGCACGAGTACTATTTCACGGCGGTGGCGGTCCTGCCGATGATCGCCGGCGGCCTGATCATCGCCCGGGCGGGAGACAACGGCATCCCGGCGTGGCGGCTCTGGGCGGTGCTGGTGGCGTGTTGTGCGCTGCAGGCCGGCCGATGGATGACGTTTCACCGCCCGCTCCAGAGCGAGGACATCCCCGGTGCCTCCGAACTGGCCGAGGCGTTGCGCTGGAGCACGGACAGCAACGATGTGCTGGTCATCGCCGGCGAGGACTGGGCCGCGGTGACGCCCTTCTACGCGCAGCGCCGCGCCCTGATGTTGCGGAGGGACATGGAGAGCGACTGGCCCTACGTGCGGGAGTCGTTCGAGAAACTGGCCGGAGAACACGTGGCGGCGCTTGTGCTGCGCGGTGCCCAGAGGGACAACCGGGTGCTGTTGGAGATGGCTTCGGCCCAGTTCGGGATCGCGCAGCAGCCGACCTACCGTTGGCGCGACGTCTTGGTCTTTGTGCGGGAGGAAAAGGCGGCGCAGGTGGCCGCGACCGTGGCGCAGTTGCAGCTCGAGGAGATCGAGGTGTTGCGCGGACGCACGCTCGCAGACTCCCCGAGCGAGACGATCTGGGAGCAGCGCTACTTCTCGGCGAAACAACGTCTCGCATTCGCGAACCTCGGGATGTTGCCGACCCGATACACTTCCCAATTCGGGGTCGGTCCGTCCGCGATGGATGGACGCGCCTGCTTGGGGGCGCATCCGACCACGAGGCTTTGGTTCGGGGCTCCGACCGGGGCTCGGGTGTTGCGGATCGAGTTCGGCTTGCCGAAGGAAACCTACGAAGGGCTGGATCGCATGACGGCCAGCGACGGCGTGGAGTTCGTGGTCGCGGCGGTCCGCGGAGATTCTCGCCGTGTTCTGTTCAGCCGGCTGCTTGATCCCTTTGCTTCGCCCGAAGACCGCGGATGGCAGTCCGCCGAGGTTCGGCTCGCATTGCAGCCGGGCGAGGAGCTTCTGCTCGAGACCAACCCCGGTCCCGAGGGCAATCTCAACCGCGACTGGGCGGTGCTCGGCCCGATGAAGTTCGACTGATGCGGGCGGCGAGGGGCGGTCGCAGGTTATCCGCGGGGAGCGAGGATCGCGCCGTAGAACTCCTCGAGCTTTGTCGTGCTGCGGGCCCAGCTGAAGTGGGCGGCGGCGAAGGCGGCCGCACCGGCGGAGAGGCGTTGGATCAACGCCGGATCGGCGCGGAGCGCGCGGATCGCATCGGCGATGCTCGTGGCGTCGGCACGGTCGAGGACGAAGGCGTCCTCGCCGGGGCGGACCACGGTGCCGAGGTTGGTGCGCGGCAGGATCACCGGTCGGCCGGAGGCGAAGAACTCGGGCAGCTTCGAGGGGAATCGGTAGTTGTTGAACGAATCCGGGATCCCGGGCTGGACGAAGAAGTCGGCCAGGGCGAGGAGCGGGGCGAGATGGCAGTGCCGGGCGATGCGGCCGAGCGCGACGACGTGTGCGGCGGTGCGGGCGCCGAGATCCCCGGGCAGAGCGCAGAAATCCCGCCCGGCGCGGAGCAGCGTCGTTGGCGTGCCGGTTGTGTTGAGGGTCGCGACCGCTTCGTACAACTCGGCGATCTCGGTGCGGTTGGCGGGGTGCAGGTTGCCGTGGTAGAAGAGCACGGTGTGGCCGCGGCCCCAGCCGAGCGCCTCGCGCAGCTCCCACGGGATTGGGCGGGCGAAGAACTCAGGCGCCGCCGCCGGCCAGATCACCTGCGCTGGTTTGCCGGCCGGCAGCAGCTCGTGCAGGCGGTCGAGGATCAGGGTGCAGCCCGCTGAGCGGTTGAGAAATTCGCGGCGACGGACCGGATGCGAGTGGTCGTTGCCGACAAGGCGGTCGAGTTCGGCGGCGGGCAGGGCGGCGAGTTCGGCGGAGGAACGGCCGGTGGCCGACTCGAGAATGGCGCCTTCGTGGTCCTCGAGATGAACGACGAGGCTCGCTCCGGTTCGCTCGACGATGCTCAAGGCAAACCGGTGGACGCGCTCACTGGTGGTCCACGCGTGGACGATCTCCGGCGAGGTGGCGCCGGCGTAGAGTGCCGCGCGTTCGCCGCATTCCTCAAACGACACGCAGCGGAAACTTGCTCCCTGGTGGTAGCGGATCGTGTCGGGATCGCGCGGCACGGCGACGATACACTCGTGGCCGCGGTCGGCGAGCGCGTTGGCCAAGGCGGCAACGTGGAGCGCGCTGTTCGACGTCATGTCGCCGTAAAGGGCGAAGAGGATGCGGCGCGGCGCGGTAGTTCGGGGCGGCGGTTCGACCGAAACCGGCGGATGGAGTGCCCCCAGTCTGGGGCCCGGGTCGGCGAGGTCGAGCGGGGTCGGGTTCTCCTCGTCGGTCCGGATGGCGATCCCGCGCCCTGTTTCGAGAAAGTGGCGGCAGCCCTCCGAGTCCGTGGCGCAGAGGCGGAGTGGACCGTGGCCGACGGGTAGGTTCTTGGTGGAGATGAAGCCGGCGTGCGCGGCGTTGGGTGCCTCGGGCAAGAGTGCGGGGACATCGGCGCGCGGGAGCCCGAATTCGCAGGGGACGCGGCGGTTGCCGTAGTGCAGCGCGACCAAGACGAGCCGGCGGCTGGGGTGGGCGCACCAGCCCTGGAGCCGCACACTTTCGGCGATGAGTGGCGCCCCGGGGAACTCGATCGCCCCTTGCAGCGGTTCCTCGGTGGCGCTGAGGCAGAGGGTGCGAAGCTCGTGCCAGACGGTGCCATCGGTTGAGGCTTCAAGGCGCGCCAAGTGGATGCCGGGTGCGAGCCGCGCGGCGATCGCGAAGCCGCACCGGGACAGACCGGCGGGAAGCCCGAGGCTGGCGCAGACATCGGGCCGATCGACGGGCGGACCGGCCACGTACGTGCGGTTGTCGACGAGGAGGCGGACGTGCGGAGGCTGTGGTTGATCGGGTGCGACACACCATCCGGTCAGGCGCAGGCAACCTTCCGGCGCTGAGGTGGAGCCAGGGGGCTCGAGTTCCCACCGAAACGGAAGGCGGTTGCTCACCCGGAGGCGCCTCCGTCGCGGCGGAAGGCGCGCTCGAGCCAGCGGAGAGGCGCGGTCCAGCGCCAGCTGCGGGAGTCCTTCAGGGCTTGGCGCTCGGCGGCGAGTTCCTCGATTCGCGTGGCATGGGCGGATGCGAGCTTCTCGGCGGCGGCGAGCGCGGTGGTACGGTCGGCCACCTGGTGTTCGAGAGCCGCGATCTGGTTCCGGAGGGTCTGCTCAGTGTGAGCGTTGCGTGCGAGCGCGGCGTCGAGCTGAGTGATGCGCTCCTCCAGGGCTCGCCGTGCGGCGGTGAGCGCCTCGTGCTCCGCTTCGAGCACACGAACTCGGTTGGCGTGGGCCTCGAGAGCGGACTGCGCTTCGACCAAGAGGCGTTTGGCCTCGGCGAGCCGGGTGGCGAGGGCGTCGCGCGCATCCTCGAGTTCCATCAGTTGGACCTGCGCGAGGATGAGTTGCCGGCGCAGCGGCGCTGCGGGGTCGGCAGTGGTTTCCGGTGACGGCGTCATTGGTCCGAGGGGCGGAGGGAGGCGGGGCGGTTGGCGGACTACAGGTCGGCCTCCTCCGAGGCGACCTGGATACGGCCGTTCCGATCGAGGGCGAACGTCTCGCGGCGCGGCGCGCGGGGCGCAAACGGCAGGAACAGGACGAGGGAGAAAACCAGACCGCCCGCCGCGAACACGCCGGCCCAGTTCTTGGTGAGCTTGGCGGCATACCAGGACCCGAGACCCATTTCGACGGGGCAGGTGAATGCACCCCAGGTCCCGAGGGCGGCGGGGCCAGCGACGATCACGACCGGATCCGCCGGGCGCACGAGGTTCACGGTGCGCCACCGTTCGCCGGTCGGTTCGTCAAGCTCTAGCGTCGTGGACTCTCCGGTACTGGTCGACCGGAGCGCGAAGGGGAAGTGCGGGGTCCCGAGATCGCCGGCGACCCGGAACCGCAGCACCTCGGCGGCGGCCGGTGGAATCGGGAGGCTGATGAAGAGGGTTCCTCCCTCGGCTTGGACCGAGGGTCCGCCCGCCCAGGCCGGATCATCCGGTGTCGGCAGGGAGAACTGGTTGCGCTGAAGCCGAATGAAGTCCTCGGTGGTGGCCGGTCCGCGCTCGATTGTCACCGGACTTTGGAGGGCGAAGGGAAGCGCCGCCCGCAGTCGCGGGGCGGTGCAGCGGCGGAACTCCGGCTCCAGCGGGTCGGTCGCCCCGGTGGCGAGGGCGAGGCGGAGCGCGTCGCTGCGGGTCGCGTTGACCGCGGCGCGGGCGGGCAGATCCTGGGTGACGACCTGCTCGATCCGAAGGTGCAACCCGAGGACGAGAAGGACTGCCCAGGCGACGGTGAACGCGAGCCGCAGCGGCAACCGTTGCCAACGCAGGAACCAGAGTTGGGTGACGGTGGCCACGCCGAGTGCGATCAAGACAACGAGGATGTCCCATTGAGCGTCCGCAGCGCCCCAGCGACGGGGATGGGTCTCGGTTGCGAGCCAGGCCAGTGCCAACAGCGCTCCGGCAACCAGGGCCGCGAACGGCGCGAGCGAGTGTTTGCGATCCTTGTCCCGGAGGCTCACGAGGCAGCGGAACGCCAGCGGAGCGTGGATCACCAGCGCCAGCGCCGGCAGTGTCGGCCACGGTTCCCCGAGCGGACCGAGGTGCGCGAAGAAATTGGAAGCAGACGGCGCCGGGAAGGCGGTGCCATGCAGCCACAGGTGGACGCCGACCGCGACGGTGCCGCAGGCCAACACCGCGAGATCGCGGCCGCGGTGAACCGGGGTGCTCCAGATCCGAACCGTGGTTACGAGGGCAGTTCCGATCGCGACGGCAACCGCCCAGTCGGCGGCGGTGTTGGACAGGACCAGCGCAACCGCGGCTGCCCACCACAGGGGCGAGGCCATCGTGCGATCAAGCAGGACCCAGGCGGCGGGAAACGCGAGGAAGAGCGCAAGGCGGTCGGGCAGGGCGGACCCGGCGAGCGACTGATCCCAGCCCAACGGCAGGGCGACGAAGAGGCCGCCGCACAAGGCCGTGGTCCAGAGGGCGATCCAGCCCAGGCGCCGGGCTCCGGCGGCGAGGATTGCGGCGAGCGCGCCGGCAAGCAGGAGGGCGTTGACGATGGTCGTAAGGCGATCGTCCCACTGGTGGTTGGCGTGGACCAGCGCGCCCAACACGGCTCGCGCGAGGATGGGAACACTGGTGGGCGTGGCGACGTGCGAGAGCACGACATTGCCTTGGGCCCACTCGGGAACGAGTTCCGGGATGCCCGAGCGCCATTGGGCCGGGTCGGGCACCGGGGTGCCGAAATTGAAGCTGAGCCAGAGCTTGCCGCCCAATCCGACCAGCACGAGACCCAGCAGACAACAGGGCAGAAAGTACTGGAAAAGGTTGAGGCGGCGCAGCACGGCAGGGCGCCATCAATAGGGATACGCGCTGCGGTGGCAAAGGAAGTTTCTGGGGCAGAACCAGCCGGGATCTGCGGGTGGATGCGCAGCGAACCGGGCTCCCTTTGGGGCGAGCCGGAACGATTCTGCTATGCACCGAGGCGGGCGGCGGCGCCGAGGCCGGCGGCCATGCAGTCAGAAAGCGAGATGCCGGTGCGGCAGTTGCCGGCGATGAACAGGCCGGGATGATCGCGCTCGAACGTATCCATGGTCGCGGCGAGCGCGCCGAAGGCGACGGTGTACTTCGGGATCGCGCGCGGCCAGCGGGAGCAGTGGCGGAAAACCGGATCGCCCTGCGTGCCGATCAACTCGCCCAGTTCGGCGAGAACGAGTGCGTCGAGCTCGCTGTCGGGCAGCGCGGCGTACTCGGGCTGGCGGCCGCCCACGAAGACGGTGAGGAGCACGTGGCCGGCGGGCGCGCGGCCGGGGAAGAGTGTCGAAGAGAAGAGCGCGCCGAGGATGCGGCGGTTCTCCTTCGCGGGGACGAGCATGCCGAAGCCGTCGAGCGGATGGGCGACATCCTCGCGGCGGAAGCCGAGCGCAAGACTCGTCACCGAGGACCACGGCAGCGTGGCGAGCGCGGCGAGGGGCCGGCGGCCGGTGACGTCGAGCCGCGCGAGGGCGGCGGAGCCGCAGGTGAAGAGGACGGCGTCGAAGTCGGCGGAGGTCGCCGGGCCCGTGGCGGTGTGGCGGAGCGTGAGTCGCCAACCGGTGGAGACGCGTTCGGCGGCGACGACCTCGGTGCCGAGGCGGACGGCGTCGCCGAGCGAGGCGGCGAGGGCGGCGGGGAGGGTTTCGAGGCCCTGACGGAAGGAGACGAGGCGGGTCTTGGTGTGCGTGCCGGCCTTCCGCTTGGCGCGCATCAGGGCGATGGTGCCGCGGACGAGCGAGCCGTGGTTCTGCTCGAGCCGCCAGAGGCGCGGCAGCGCGTGGCGCACGCAGAGCTCCTCCGGGGCGCAGGCGTAGACGCCGCCGATGAACGGGTTGACGGCGTAGTCGAGGAACTCCCGGCCGACGCGGCGGCGGGCGAAGGAAGCGAGGGTCTCGTCGGGATTGTCGCGGTTCTGGCGGATGAACGGCTCGGCGAGGACGCGGAGCTTGCCGCGGAAGTTGAAGACTGGAGTCGTGACGGCACCCCAGAGGCTTTGCGGCAGGGCGTTGGGCCGGCCGTGGCGGACGATGAAGCGTTTCGCGGCGGCGGGGTTGGCGATCTGAAGGTGCGAATCGAGTCCGGCGCGTGAGAGCAGCGGGTCGAGTGAGGCGTCGCGCAGGAGCGCGGTGTTGGGGCCGGCCTCGACGAGCCAGCCGTCGTGGCGGACGGTGCGGATCGCGCCGCCGACGCGGTCGGACGCCTCGAATACGGTGACGGCGTGGCCCGCGGCGGCGAGTTCGCTGGCCGCGGTGAGGCCGGTGATTCCGGCGCCGACGATGGCGAGGCGGTTCATGGGGAGAGAGAAACCCCGAGTTTGGCTAGAGGCCAAGCTGG
>JAEXPL010000423.1 GCA_023446865.1 Verrucomicrobiota bacterium
TCAAGGCCTTCCGCCGCATCGCCACTCGCTATGAGAAACTGCACGCCACCTTCGCCGCCATGGTCGCCCTCGCCTGCCTCTTGGTCTGGCTCAAAGCCTAGCAGTTATTTCCCAGACACGCCCTAGGTCCCCCCTCGCGATTTGGAGCGAATTTGGAGGGGACCGGGCACGGGTGGGACGTGGATTCGGCGACTAGCCGAAGCCGCGCCAGACCGTGCGGACGGTGAGGCGGTAGCCGAGCCGCCAAGTCTTGAAGCGACCGGAGGCCGGTCGTCTTCGGTTCGGGCTTGTTGAGACTGGCGCAGTGCCAGGCTCGACAAGGACGTGACACGTTGGCCGGAGGACAACGGGACGAGCCAACCTCGAAAGTTGGCTCGCCGTCACGCAAGGACGGCCTTGGGAGGCCCGCCAAGGCACGAAAAAGCCCGCCAGGTGCTCCGGGCGGGCTTTGGTTTGGAAAACGGTCTATGCGCGTTCCTGGCCGCGTTGGCGGTCGCGCTCGTCGCGCTCGATGTGCTGGCGGATCCATGAGTCCCGAAGGGCCGCGAGCTGATCAAGCAGGACATCCCACGCAAACCGGTAGGGCTTCACCTTGTCGGGTGGCGTAATGCTGACACGCGTCTTGCTTCGCTGCGTGTCCAACGTCCAACCGCGATCGCGAAGCGTAGCAATGATGTCTGCGCGATCATGCCCGATAGGACCGAGATCGTCAAAGATTGCTTCGACGATGCCCTTGGTTCCGGTCTGCCGACGCTTTTCGGCCCGGCATTCCGCCAAGGTGGGGACCTTGGCGCGTTGTTCACGCTCGCGTTCGAGGTTCACGGCTTCAATCACCTCTTCGCCAATGTAGCGTGCCACCATGCGATAGCCGGTTCGATGGCTGTTGCGCAACTCCGTGACGCGCAGCATCGGAGGGTGCCCGCCATTGATGTTGCCTCCAAGCACGTGGAGTTCATCGCGGCCATCTTCGCCCAAGTGCCAGACCCATACCGCCGGAGCGTCAGGGTAAAGGCGGCGGGCAATTGTGCGGCCAATGAAGGCGCGCTCGGTTTCGGTCAAAGCCACCGCCTCTGGCGGTGCGTAGACATTGTGTTCGGCGATCTCACCGGACCACGGTCGCCCCCTCCCCTTGGGTCTTGAGCGGTAGGCTTCGGCACGAGCGCCAATCTCGGCTGCGAAGCCGAATGGGTCGCAGTTGTGATACTGTGGTTCGCAGAGCTTTACGCCTTTGTGATTCTCGTGGGTCGGATCAGCGAAATACGCGAGCAGACCCTTCACTTGATCAACGGTCTTGATGGGCACCTTGTAGGGTTCGCCCTCTTTGCCGTAGCGGTATTGAGTCAACTTGTGGATCATGCGCTCGTCGCCGGGTTGGGCGCCTCCGGTTTGGCTGCCGGTTTCCCGAGCAGCGCGCCGAGGAACGCGGCCATGGGCTGGTTGTTCTTGGCGGCCCAGTTGTATACCTGCTCGACGGGCTTCCGATCCTGCCAGAGGAGGGCCTCCAGGTGGCCAGAAACCCCCAACTTCTTGATCGCGGTTTGGACGTTCTCGAAGGCACTCGTAGCCGTGAGCTTGTCGCGCTCCCACTCGAGCCGATCTTCATCGGTGAGAGGACGGGCGCGCTTGAGGGCAGACCTGCACTTATTGAGGGTGTGAGCAGTTTGCTTCAATTCCCCGAGCGTGAGCTGATACAGCTCCAATGCCTTGGGGTCCATGGCCGCGAAGCGGTTGATGGGCTTGCCTTCCTTGGCCTGAAGGCCTTCGAGGGCCAAGCGCACGAGGGCGGCGCCGTGCCCGATTTGGTGTTCATTCGCGTATGCGTCGATGGCGGCGTTGAGACGCTCATCTGCGACGCGAGCTGAGTAGGTGGGAGATGCCATAGGTAGCCTATGGCAAATTGGGAGCTGCATGCAAGGGGCTGATTGCAGCACGGAAAACCCTACCCAACACAAATGGCGGGGGGAGTTCCCACGCCCCGGACGGGGCGACGGGGAAGGGGCTGAGGGGGCGAGCGGGACTAATCCATTCGCGGCCTTCGGGACCGAACACGTAATGCCAGAAATAGTGCCAGAAACTCGCCGTTGTTTTGACTGGATGTCCGACAGTTCTCCTCTGAAGGTGGTGTTCTATGCCGGACTCGAAAATTCATTCGATTCCGGCCCGCGCCTCCAAGCCCAGAAGCCGCTAATCCCCAAGGGGTGGCGGCTTTTTCGTGCCCGGGTGGTGCCGAAGAACGTGGAAAAACGGAGAACGCTCCACCGTTGGCGCCTACGCCCCGGGAGGTCGCAGGCCAGCCGCGTACCGCAGCGCGCAGCGCGATCGCCGCCGGATACGGCATCTTTGTTCACCGATTATCTGGTAGACGGACGGCAGAGGAGGTCAGAACGCTCACGCGTTCCGCTACGGGCGGAGGACGGCCTACAGCTCCGTTCCTGATTCCCTGATCGCCAAACTCCTCCCACCGTCTCCGCCACCGTCCCCCCCAGCCGCGCACCGCAGCGCAGCGAGGAGCGCGGCGAACCGGGGCGAAGCTCCGGCCCCAGCCGCGTACGTAGCGCAGCGAGTATGCGTCAGCAATGGCGAGAGATTGTCCCCCGGCTACCGGTCCGCCGCCCGTCACCGCGTACCCACCGTTCAACCCTTTTGGCGTGAGCCGGGGGCCAATTTCTGCGACACCGGGCGCCGATGACCCCGACCGCGCTCCGCCCGCCCGCCCCGGATCCCGTCGTCGCCGCCCCCGCCGCGGGCGCGGGAGTGCGTTACCACGCGCTGGATGCGCTGCGGGCGACGGCCCTGCTGCTCGGCGTGGCACTGCATGCGGCGCTCTCCTATCTGCCCGGCGACCAGGTGGGCTGGGCGGTGCAGGACCGCAGCACGAGCTTGGGCTTCGCGGCCGCGGTCCTGCTCGTCCATGCGTTCCGGCTGCCGGTCTTCTTCCTGCTCGCGGGCTTCTTCGCGCGGCTGGTGGTGCAGCGCCGCGGCACCGCGGCCTTCGCCCGCGACCGGTTGGTGCGCATCCTCGTGCCGCTCATCCTCGGGTGGTTGCTGGTGGAACCGTTTGTCGCATTCGCCTGGATCTGGGGGCGCATGATGCAGGGCGATCCGGCGTTGGCCGGCGGCGCGCTGCGGCTCGGCTTCGGCGAGCTGCTGAACCAGCTCGGGCACCTCCGCCATCCCGGGCGCTTCGGCGGCGCGTTCACCCTCACCCATCTGTGGTTCCTCTACACGCTGCTGCAGATCTACGCGGTCTTCCTCGCCGCGCGGCTGGTGCTCGGCCGGACGGTCGACTGCGGCGGGCGCGGGGCGGCGCGGCTCGACAGGTGGTTGCGCGGCCTCTGCGGCTCAGCCTGGTTGCTGCCGGCGCTCGCCACCGCCACGGCAGCGGTCCTGCTCGGCATGCGTCATTGGGGTATCGACACCCCGGATCGCTCCCTCCTTCCGGAACTGCCGGTGCTGGGGCTGTACGGCGGGATCTTCACGCTCGGCTGGTGGCTGCAGCGCAACGCCGACCTGCTCGACACGTTGCGCGCCCGGCGGACGCTCCACCTCGTCGCCGGCGGGCTGCTGGCGTTGCCCGTGATTCTGCTTGCCGGCCACGAAAGCGCCGGCGCGACCTTCCCGCACCACCACCTCGTGCGAACGGGCTATTTCATCCTGTACGCAGCGATGCTCTGGGCCCTGGCGCTGGGGACGACGGGGCTGTTCCTGCACCTGTGCCCGCGGGAGAACCGCTTCTGGCGCTACCTCGCCGACGCCTCGTACTGGGTGTACCTCGTGCATCTGCCGATCGTGTGCGCGCTGCAGGTGTGGCTGAGCCGATACGATTTCTCCTGCTGGGCGAAGTTCGGCCTCAACCTGGCGCTCGCCACGCCGGTGTGCGTGCTCTCCTACCACTTCCTCGTGCGGTCCACGCCGGTCGGTGTCGTGCTCAACGGCCGCCGGCACCCGTTCCGCTGGACGCCGTAGCGCGCGCGGTCGGGCCGCGCACCTCGATGCCCTCTGCCGGGCTGGGGATGACGGTCCGACCTTCCTTCCCTTCGTTACCTTCTGTTGGATCTCGGATGCCGGGTCACCGCCCCGGCCTACAAATCGTCCGTCGCTCAGGTACTCGCGGTCGTGGCCGCGGTGTGGCCCGCCTGCGCGGAGCGGGCGCGCTGCGCCGCCACCAAGGGCGGCGGGGTGCTCGACTGGCCCTCGACCGCCAGGGTGGCGATGCCGTAGCCGAGGCCCGTGAGGCCGTTCTTCCAGAGGAGCGCGCCAGTGGTCGCTTCGAGGCAGTAGAGCTCGCCGCCGGTGTGGGCATAGAGCCGGTCGGCGTGCACGAGGAGGCTCACGAAGTCGTCGCTGGTCAGCGATCCCTTGAGCTTGGTGCGCCAAAGCTCGGCGCCGGTGGCGCGGTCGAAGGCGGCGACGTGCGAGTGGGTGCCGACGTAGAGGATGGCGGAGTCCATGGGGTTCGCCGCCGAGAGTGGAATGTCAGGACACCGGACGCCAGCTTTTCGCGCCCGGAGCGCGCGGTTCGGGGTTTCCATCCGGCCCCGCCCCGGCGATGCTGGGCGCGCCTTGACCATCCCGCGCCGCCTGCTCCCCGTGTTTCTCGTCTTCGCCGGCCTTGGCGGCGCCGTGCGCGCCGAACCTGCGCCCACCGTCGATCCGGCGCTCGCGCAGCCGTTCGCCGCGCGACAGGCCGTGGGCGTCTTCGCCGCCCTCGACGCGCGGACCGGGCAGATTGTCACCAACGATCCGGCACGCGCCGCCACGCGTTTCCTGCCCTGCTCCACCTTCAAGATCCCCAACTCGCTCATCTCCCTCGAATACGGCGCGGTCGCGAACGTCGACACCGTCATCCCGTGGGACCATGTCGAGCGCTGGAACAAGGCCTGGAACCGGGACTACGCGATGCGCGAGGCGCTGCCGCGCTCGACGGTGTGGTTCTATCAGGAGCTGGCGCGGCGCGTGGGCCCGGAGCGGATGCAGGGGTGGTTGCAGCGGATCGGCTACGGCAATGCGGACATCGGCGGCGGCATCGGCCGCTTCTGGCTCGATGGCGCGCTGCGGATCCCGGCGCTGGAGCAGCTCGATTTCCTCCGGCGGTTCCGCGACCACCAGCTGCCGTTCCGCCCGGAGGTGCAGGCGGCGGTGTTGGAGATCCTGATCGCCGACCACCGCGACGGCTGGGTGTTGCGCGGCAAGACCGGCACCGCCCTCGAGGGCGAACGCGGCCTCGGCTGGTATGTCGGCTGGGTGGAGACGCCGCAGGGCCCCGTGTACTTTGCGCTCAACCTCGACACCAACCGCGCCGGCGCGCTCGATCCGCGCCCCCGAAAGACGATCGCCTACGAGGCCCTCGTCCACCTCGGCGCCCTGCCCGCGGGCACCGTGCCGCCGCAGTAGAGGGCAAAGTCCCGGGCGGCGACGCTGTTCAGTCCCAGCGGCCGAGCTGTTTGCCGGCCATGCTCTCGATCTCCAGGCGGAGAACGGCCACCGCCGCGAGCTGGCGCGGGTCGTAGGTGTTGGTGTCGGTTTTCCCGTGCTGCGCCATGAGCACATCGAGCGCGCGGCGCTTCTCCTCGAGATCGGTGACGAAGTCCACGCGCCCGTAGCCGACGATCGAACGCACCTTCACACCCCACTCGCAGGGTTGCTCGTGGCGCACGATTTCGTGGGGGCTCTCCACCTCGAAGCACACGCGGTTGTTGCGGCGGAGCGCGTCGATCTTGCGCCCGACCGGCGCGGAGTGGAAGTAGAGCGCGTTGTCGCGGTAGCCGTAGTTGAGCGGCACGAGGTAGGGCTCGCCGTCGTCGACCAGCGCGAGGCGGCAGACCAGCGCGGTGGCGAGCAGGTCGGTGAGGATCTGCGGATTCGTGATCTCGTGGTCTTTGCGGCGCATCGGGTGCCAGCATTAACGGCACCGCGCCCACCCGCCGCAAGAGCGCCGCGGGCTGCGCGCCGCGAGCTGGCGCGGCGGCAGCAGACCTCGCAAGACACGGCCATGCCACGACCTCGGGCCCCAAAAACCCAAAGGCCCTCCCGCCGAGCGAGAGGGCCTTGAAATTGGGTGCAGGGCTGGGATTTGAACCCAGGACCTTCAGGTTATGAGCCTGACGAGCTACCAGACTGCTCCACCCTGCAACAGGTGATGAGGGG
>JAEXPL010000430.1 GCA_023446865.1 Verrucomicrobiota bacterium
AAGAGCATCTGCTTCGCGGCGGCGGAGGAGGAGACGAACGTGGCACCGCGGAGAGAGGAGACGATGGCCGAGGCGGAAGTGCCGCGGAAGACTCGAGCGCGCGGATGCACCGCGACGGCGGTGATGCGTTGCCCGAGGCCGGGGTTCCAGCGGCGGCGGAAGAACTCAACCTCGGCGAGCTCGGGCATGGGGAACCGGTGGACGGTCGACGGTGGCCGGTGGTCGGTGGGAGAGGCGCCGGAACGCTGCTCTTGGCGAGCAGCGCCACATGTCGGGGGGCGGTGCGGTTACGCGATCTCCCAGCGGTAGGGGTGCTTGGAGAGCAGCTCGTTGCCGGTGGCGGTCACGACGACGACGTCCTCGATACGGCAGCCGCCGAGGCCGGGATAGTAGAGGCCGGGCTCGACGGTGACGACGTGGCCCTTCTTGAGGATGTTGTCGACGGCGGAGACGCGCGGGTACTCGTGCACGGCGAGGCCGAGGCCGTGGCCGGTGCCGTGGAAGAAGCCGCGGGAGCCGTGCTCGTCGCGGGTCGTCTTGAAGCCTTCCTTCTCAAAGAGGGCGGTGATGGCTTCGTGGACTTTGCGGCCGTTGAGGCCGGCGCGGATGGTGCGCAGGCCGAGCTTCTGGCCGGCGTGCACGGTGGCGACGAGCTTGCGCTGGGCGTCGCTGGCGCGGCCCTTGAGGTAGGTTCGCGTCATGTCGCCGTGGTAGCCGGTGGCGGTCACGCGCGGGAAGATGTCGACGATGAGCAGGTCGTTGGCCCGGATCAGGCCAGAGCCGCGGCAGTGGGGGTCGCATGCCTGGTCGCCGGCGGCGACGATGGTGTTCGACGAGACGGCGCCGGCCTCGAGGCAGGCGGTCTCGATGGCGAACTTGAGGCGCTCGGAGGTGAGCTTCTTCCCCTCGAACTGGACGTAGCCGCCCTTGATCGTGCTGGCCTTCAGGATGCGCTCGACGGCGGTGAAGCCGAGGGCGCTGCAACGGTTGCCCTCGCGGATGGCGGCGAGTTCGGCGGGCTTCTTCAGGTCGCGCTCGGGGAAGAACGAGCCGTCGGCGAAGCCGATCGCGAGGCCGAGGTCGAAGAGATCGAAGGCAAGCTTGGCCGGGAAATCCTCCGGCACGACGAAGCGCTTGAGGCCCAGCTCGCGTGAGAGCGCGGCGACGATCTCGGCGATGCCGATCTTCTCGGCGGCGGGGAAGAGCTTGCCGGCGCGCTCACGCCATTCCTCAAGCGAGAGGACGACGTCGAGGGCGGACTCCTTCTTGGCGCGGGAGTACTCGAGCGCGTTGAACACGCCGTACTTCTTGCGGCCGACGCCGAAGGCGAGGAAGGCGTCGGGCACGGAGATGCCGGTGAAGTAGAGCTGGTTGGCGTCGCGTTCGGAGTCGGCGTACAGCAGCGGGGAGGGAGCGGAGGATTTGGCCACGGGAAAACGTTTTGCGCGCAGCGTAGGGTGCGGCATGCTGCGCGCAACCTCGCATCCGCCATGCCGACCCGCCGCGCCTTCCTCTCGACCCTGCTGCTCACCTGCATCGCCGTCGCGGCGGTGTTCACGCTCGCCGGTTGCGGCGGCGACGAACCGGTCTCGGAGCTGAAGACGGTGGCCGAGTATTTCCCGATCAAGATCGGTGACCAGACGGCGCGGCTGCAGCTGGCGGTGGAACCGGCGGAGCAGAAGCTCGGGCTGATGGGCCGCACGACGCTCGGCGCGGACGACGGCATGCTGTTCCTCTACGGCCACCCGCAGCAGATGAGCTTTTGGATGCACAACACGCTCCTGCCGCTCGACATCGGCTTCTTCGACACGAAGGGCGAGCTGCGCGAGGTGCGGCAGATGATCCCGAACGACCAACGGTCCGTGAAATCGCGCAGTGCGGAGATCCTGATCGCGATCGAGATGAACCAGAACTGGTACCGCGAGCGCGGCGTGAAGCTGGGCGCGAAGCTCGATCTGGTCGCGCTGAAGGCGGCGCTGAAGTCGCGCGGGGTGGAGCCGCGGCGGGTGGGGCTGGAGTGAGGTGATTTGAGATTGCCGATTTGCGATTGGGCGGACGGCGAGTCTCCGAATGCGGAGTGTGCGGAACGAGGAGCCGCGGCTGGGACCACCGCAGCGGAATAGGTCTCATAGGTCGAATGGGACCTATGGGAAGAATGGGGACGGAGGGGAACGAACTCCGCGTTCTCATGAACGCGGCTACGAAAGGGCGATGTGCGGCCCCACGGAACGAGTGGTCGCCCTGAAGGGACGACCTACGCGGCGGCGGCGGCGCGGGCGTCGGCGAGGAAGGCGTCGATCGTTTCGGGGCGGCTGGCCCAGGAATTCATCAGCCGGTAGCCGTGGGAGCCGATGAAGCTGTAGAAGAACCAGCCTTTGGCGCGCAGGGCGGCGGCGACGGCCGGCGGCATCTCGACGAACACGCTGTTGGCCTCGACGGGCATCATCACGCGGAAATGCGGGATGTCACGCAGGCCGGCGTCGAGGCGGCGGGCGCAGGCGTTGGCGTGGGCGGCGTGGCGCAGCCAGGCGCCGTCGCGGAGCATGTCGACCCACTGGGCGCTGAGAAAACGCATCTTCGAGCAGAGCTGGCCGGCCTGCTTGCAACGGTATTCGAACTCCCGTGCCAGGTCGCGGCGGAAGAAGACCACGGCCTCGCCGGCGG
>JAEXPL010000448.1 GCA_023446865.1 Verrucomicrobiota bacterium
TCACCCGGCCTGCTCCGCCAAGGCTTCGCAGTCCCGGAGTACTTGTAGCCCGACGAAGCTTCAGCGAAGGCGGGAGGGTTCGCCCTTGCGTCATCGCCCGCCGTACCAGTCGATCTTGCGCGTCGCCCACATGCCCACGCCGAGGAGGACGAAGAGCGCCGCCGTGCCCGCGAGCAGCGCGTAATCCTGCAGCTGCAGGATGAAGTAGAGGTACGCGTAGGTGCCGGCCAGCCCGCCGCCGACGATCCCGCAGCGTTTCCCGGTCTTCAGCACGCTCGCGCTGTAGCCGGTCACCAACGCCGTGCTCGCCGCGCCCGCGATCCCGTACGCCAACCCGGCCGCCGCGAACTCGCTGAGCGCCAGATAGCCGAGGAAGAACAGCACCAGCGCCCCGCCGACCATCAGGTACTGGAGCGGGTGGATGCGCAGCTTCGCGGTGACCTCGAAGAGGAAGAAGTTCGCGAACACGAGCACCAGGAAGAGCACGCCGTACTTGATCGCGCGCTCGACCAGCCGGTAGGCGTCGACCGGCTGCAGCAGCGTCACATCGACCGCCGAGCCGGTGAGCTGGTGCCACTCGACCTCGGCCTGGCCGGCGCCGTCGGTCCATTGCTGCGGGTAACCGCGACCAAAATACGACTGCTCCCACGTGGCGGTGAAACCCTCCGGCCCGACCTCGCGTCGCGCCGGCAGCGCCGCCCCGCCGAAGCTGGGATCGGCCCAGCTCGAACGCAGGGTCACGCGGCTCTGCGCGCCCACCGGCGCCACCGCGAGCCGCGCGCTGCCCTGCAGGTTCATCTCGAGCGCGAAGCTCACGCCGGCGGCGCCGGTCGCGGCGTCGAGCGGCACAGCCGCCTCGAGCGTCTCGGCGAAGCCGTTGCGCGGCGAGCCGGGCTCGAGTTTCACTGTCGCGCCCGCCCAGCGCACCTCGGGCGCCGCCCGCAGCCCGCGCGGATAGGTGAGCGACACCAGCAGGCGGGCCTTCGCCCAGTCGTAGCACGCGCTCTCGATGCCGATCGCTGCCGGCGCCGGCTGGAAGCGGCCCTGCACGGCCAGCTTCGTCTCGTAGACCGGAATGGTGAAAATACCGCGGTGGCGCAGCGAGGGATCGAGCTGCCCCGACACGTCGAGCTCGGCCGGGAGGAAATAGGCCCACGCCCGCACCGTGCGCACCTCCTCGGTCCGCACCGGCACGCCGCGCGCGTCGCGCACTTCGTTGACGGTCTTGCTCGCGTAGGTGAACGGCACCGCCAGCACCGGCCCGACCAGCGACTGCTCGCCGCCCCAGGTGCGGGCGATCTCGGTGCGCGCCTCCTCGCGGAAGCCGAGGCGCTCCTGCCGCACGCCGTCGATGAGCAGCAGGGCGATCCAGAGCAGGCCGATGAGCACGCCGATGGCGAGCAGCTTGAGCCCGGTGGCGGGCAGCTTGGAGTTGTTCGTCGGGGTGGCAGCGGCGGCGGGGAGGGGAGGCGGGAGGACGGGAGGAGTTTCCATGTCGCCACGATCGCACCGCACCGTGAAACCACGATGAAGCCGCCATGAAGACTCGGCGAAAAACGCCCGGGGCCCAAGCCATCTGTAGGCCGGGTCGTTGGCTTTTCCGGAAAGCCACCTCACCGCGGTGGCCCACAACCACCCCATGAGCCGCTCAGCGCCGGCGCCGCGACCACAACGCCAGACCGAGCCCCGCGACGCCCGCCAGCAGAGCCGTGGTCTGCGGCTCGGGGATCGCCGTGAGAATCTGCCCGCGGTAGGCGGAGAGATCGGCGAAGTAGGTCAGGTTCCCGACGACCGCGGTGTTCGTAGGCTGTCCCTGGGCCCGAAAATCACCGATGTAGTCAACGATACCAGAGAGCATCCATTCTCCATCAGAATCCTGACTGAACACCCCTCCTCCAGAGTCGCCGCTTGCTCCTTGGGCGTCGCCGTTGATCGCGTCAAATCTTGTGGCTTGGCAAATGGTGGATCGCGCACCGACCTTCAACAACACATCGCCTTCACTAACCTTGTTTGTTCCCCAGCGGAGGGATTGCGACGAATCGCTGGCGTGGTAATAGCCGATCGCATCTGCCCCCACTGGGGAGACCGTCGACCATGTGGTGCCTGCAACATCCCAACCGACAAGAGACGACCTTCGGTTGTACCCGTTCCCGATCATCGTTACCGACGTATTCAACTCCAGTTGCGCGCTTGAGATCCGCAACAGCGGCATATTCAGGGGCAGCGCGTCAGGCGGAGTCGTGATCTGAAAAAGCAGAAGATCGGCTTTGGCGCCGCCGAGCGTCGTCAACTGCAGCGCCGAGTCATCAACCGCCGAATAAGTCTTACCGTTGAGTGTGAAATCATGGGCGCCGACATGCGCGGCCGTCAGAACCCAGTCCTTTCCGCCATAGTTGCCCAGGTAGACGCCCGTCGCATTGAAGGTCGAGGTCATCGCAACGAGTCCCACCCGCTCCCACGGCACACCGTAAGCCGGTGAGTCGGCGGCCGGCGCGGTCGTGTTCTGCGTGCCGTCGCCGCCATAGACGATCACCGCCCGGGCGATACAGGGCAGCACCAGGGCCGTGGCGAGGGCGAGAAGGCGTGGGAACCGGCTCATGCCTCCGGATCAAACCAACCCACCCCCGCGCGCCAAGGGCAAACCCGCCGAAACCAATCGGCCCCCATGCAACCGCCCGCCGCTTGCGGGTGGACCCGCTTGCCCCCAAGCGGGTCGATGGCGCGGCTCTCGGCGGAACCGCGATCATCCGTGGACTGGCGCTGTCCGCTGCTGCCCACATCCCTGACCGCGTTGGGGGCAACGCGACCCACCTCGAAGAGGCGTCTGCACTGACTCACCCTACCCCGCCGCCGGCAGCCGCAGGGTCGCCCGGGCACCGCCTTCGGGCCGGTTCACCAGCTCCGCCTCGCCGCCGTGCAGATGCGCGATCTCCCGCACCAGCGACAGGCCTAGGCCCGTGCTCTTCCGGCCGGTGGCCGGTCGCTCCAGCGAGTAGAACCGCTCGAAGATCCGGGCCAGCGCATAGTCGGGAATGCCCGGCCCGGTGTCCTCGACGGCAAACTCCACGCGACGCTCGACCACGCGGGCACCGAGCGCGACCCGGCCGCCACGCGGCGAAAACTCGACGGCGTTCTGCACCAGATTCGCCAACGCCTCGCGCAACAGCGCGCGCTCGCCGCAGACGGCGCCCGCCGCCTCCGGCGCGACCACGAGTTCGACCCCGGCCGCGCGCCCGGCGCTGCGAAAACCGTCGGCCACCTCGGCGAGCAGCGCCGCGGCCTCGATCCGCTCCGGCGCGCGCAACGCCGTGCGCGCCTCGAGCGCCGAGAGCTGCAGCAGCCGCTCGACGATCTGCTCGATGCGGCCCGACTCGGCCCGCAGGTTCTCCAGAAACCGGCGACGCTCCACCGCTGGCATGTCCTCGCCGAGGAGCTCGGCCGCGCCGCGCACCGCCGCCAGCGGCGCCTTGATGCCGTGGGCCAGCGCCTGCGTGGTGCGCTCGACATGCCGTTTGCCCTCGAGCGACTCGCGCATCTCGGAAAAGGCCGTGCCCAGATCACGCAGGGTTCGCCCGGGCAGCGACGGCAACGGAGCCGGGCGGCCGTCGCGCACCGCGCGGGCATAGGCGGTGAGCCGTTCGAGCGGGGCGATCACCCAGTTGGCCGCGACCAACAGCGCGACCAGCAGCGCCAGCCCGCCGACGAGGGCACCGGAGAGGATGCGTCGTTGCGCTGCGGCGACGAGGGTGTTGATCGAGCGCGTCGGCTTCCCGAGCGACAGCACGCCGACGATGCGCTCGCCGCGCCGGATCGGCGCCGCGATCTGGAGCACCAGCGATTCGTTGTCGCCCGCCACCGCCTGCGTGGCGCGCGCGCCGTACTCGCCGCGGAGCGTGCGGCTCACGTCGAGCCAGCGCGAATAGTCGGCGCCCACGTCGCGCCCGCCGTCGGAGTCGAAGACCACCCGGCCCGTCGAGTCGGTGGCATAGACGCGCAGGTCGATCTGCGTTTTCCGCAACGAGTAGACCTGGGCGGTGAAGTCGCGGCTGCGCGTGTTCGCAAACGCCTCGCGCAGCGGTTCGGGGTCGACCGCGTCGCCGCGCAACTGCGTCTCCAGGAGCGCGGCCAGCAGGCGCGAGGCGTCGACGAGCGATTCCTCCATGCTCTCGAGGTAGCGCGGCTTCACCTCGTTGAGCGCGGTGCGCACGATCAGCCATTCGCCGAGGCAGAACACGGCGACGAGAAACAGCGCGAGACGCAGGCGCAGGCTCACGTTTCCTCCCGGAGCGAATAGCCCAGCCCGCGGTGGGTCTGGATCGGGTCGCTCGCCGGCGCGGCGACGCGGAGCTTGGCGCGCACGGTCTTCACGTGGGCGTCGACCGTGCGGTCGGTGGCGGAGCCGGGATCGGGCCAGGCGGCGTGCATGAGCTGGTCGCGCGTGTAGACGCGGCCTGGATGCGCGACGAGCGTGCGCAGCAGGCGGAACTCGGTCGCCGTCAGCTCGAGCGCCGCGCCCCGGTAGACGATCCGGCAACGCCCCTCGTCGACCGTCCAGACCGCTCCCGGCGCCGTCCGGACGCCTTCGGGCCGCGGCGTGATCGTACTCCCGGACTCGGCCAACGCGCCGGTGGCCTTCTCCGGAGCGGGCACCGGTCGGCGGCGCAGCACGGCCTTCACGCGGGCCGTGAGCTCGCGCGGCGAGAACGGTTTCGCGAGGTAGTCGTCGCCGCCAATCTCGAGACCGACCACGCGGTCGATCACCTCGCTGCGCGCAGTCAGGAAGATCACCGGCAGGTCCGCGTACCGGGCGCGCAACTCGCGGCAGAAGTCGAAGCCGTTGGCGTCGGGCAGGCCGACATCGAGCACCACCAGCGCGGGCAACGCGGCGGCCAGCGCCTCGCGGGCGGCGCCGGCCGTGGCGCACCACTGCGGCGCAAACCCCTCGGTGCGCAACGCGTACACGACCGTGTCGGCGATGGCGCGTTCGTCGTCGACGACGAGGATGGCGGGGTTGCTCCCATTGGGCATGGCGCCGTTGTGGCGGACGCCGGACCGGCCGGCAAGGGCAGGAAACGGCGCGCACTGCGGGCAGGACGCGCAGAGTCCGCACGAACCTTCCGACACGGCGCACGATTGGTGCGTGGTCTCCCCGGGCTTGGGCCGGCGTCCCTACGGTAGCTCGCCCGGTTCCATCGTGAGGATCCGAGGAAATGCGCGGCTCCGCACAACCGCCGCTGGACACCACCAAAGCTTCCCTCTACCACCACCGCACCCCGCGGCTCCCCACCGCGCAAACCCTCGCTCCGCCCCGCCGTCTTCGGCAGCGCAACCCCGAATACACCCCGTCATGTCCTCCTCCCCGTCCCCGGCCCGCGGCTGGGTTGTCACGTTCGCCGGCCTCGGCATCAACCTCGTCCTCGGTGCGCTCTACGCGTGGAGCGTCATGGGCAAGGCGCTCGTCGTGCAGTGGAAATGGGCGAAGGCCGACGCCGGCCTGCCCTTCGCGGTCTGCACCGCCGCGTTCGCGGTGATGATGATCTTCGCCGGACGCGCGCAGGACAAGATGGGGCCGCGCCGCGTCGCGCAGCTCGGCGGCCTGCTCTG
>JAEXPL010000470.1 GCA_023446865.1 Verrucomicrobiota bacterium
CGCCGCTCCGCCGGCGTCCGGGGACGGCGCGGAGCGCCGTCCCTACCGCTCGCTCCTTGTTTCTTCCCAACCGTTCCTCGCTCCTGCTCCTACCCCTATGAAAATCACCCAGATCTCCGTCTTCCTCGAAAACCGCCCCGGCCGCCTCTCGGCGCTCTGCCGCACCTTGGCCGATGCCGGCGTGAACCTCAGCACGCTGATGCTCTCCGACAACGGCGAGTTCGGCCTGCTGCGCCTGCTCACCCCGCAGGTCGACAAGGCCAAGGCCACGATCGCCGCGGCCGGCTACGCGGCCACGACCACCGAGGTCGTCGCCCTCCAGGTGCCGGACAAGCCCGGCGGCCTCGCCGGCGTGCTCGTGCTGCTCGAGAAGGCCGGCGTGTCGGTGGAATACATGTACGCCTTCGCCGAGCGCCCCGGCACCGATGCCGTGATGGTCTTCCGCTTCGACAACACCGACAAGGCGCTGGCGGCCCTGCAGGCCGCCGGCATCGCGGTGTTCCTGCCGGTGGATCTGTTCAAGAGTTGAGCACAGCGCGGCTCGCGCCTCGACTTGCTGCTGGCCGGTGACCCGGCTCCTCCGGCGGGCCAACTCAACGAGGTGGCCTACAGCCGAACCGCGGATACCGATTGTGTTCCACGGTCGGACGATTCTGCCGTACGGCAGAACGACGAGCCGCGGCTCACCCTACGCCGCGGCGGCGCGGCGGGCGATGCCGACCTGCGCCCAGAGGCGGAGCGAACTCAGGAAGAACTCCTCGAGCGCCGCGGTGGTGCTGAGGTTGGCGCGAAGCAGGCCGGCGCATTCCTCGAGTTTGCGGATCGCGGCCACCAGCGGCGCGCGCAACACGGAGGCGCTCTCGGGCTGGGCTGCCACGAAGGCGCGGGTGGCGTGCTCGATCTCCGAGAGCAACGACTGGCGCACGCCCACGGAGATTCCGGTCTCAAGCGCCTCAAGCTCGTCGTCGGACATCGTGTCCTTGGTGGCGGCGGTCTCCTGTTTGAGCGTCGTGGCGGCGGTTTCGTTGAGGATGCGTTCGAAGCGGGCGATGAGCGCGTAGAGCGTGAAGATCTGGGTGGCGGCGCCCTTCTTGTCGGCGACGCCCTCGGTGAGCTGTCGCAGCCAGCCGCGGTAGAGTTCGAGCCAAGGCGCGAGGTCGGGATGCGACACCTGGGCGGCGGTGGCGGAAAACCGGAAACGCAGGCAGCGGCTGAGGATGGTCGCGAGCAGCGAGTACGGATGCGTCGTGAGGAGGATGAGCGTGGTGGCGCGCGGCGGCTCCTCGAGCGTCTTGAGGACCGCGTTGGAGGTGGCGGCGTTCATCCGGTCGGCCTCGTACACGACGCCGACCTTGTGGCGGCCGACCTGCGGGGTGAGGTCGATGCGCGAGAGGAAGCCGCGCATCGTGTTCTCGTCGGCGCCGCCGCCGGACTCGCCGATCTTGATCTGGCGCAGCTTGCCCTCGGGGCGAAGCGCGATGAAATCGGGGTGCTTGAGCGGCGGGTACACCTGCGGGGTGTCGGGCGGGTTGAGCAGCCGGTCGGCGAGCGCGAGCGCGGCGGTCTCGAGGAGGGCGAGGTTGTCGCCCTGGAAGATGAGGCTGTGCGCGAGGCGGCCGTCGCGCAGGGCGCGGTCGAGCACCGCGGCGGCGGGCGTGCGGGCGATGGCGTCAGGCCAAGCGTTCATGGACAGTTTGCCAGATGAGGGCCGAGACGGTGTCGACGGGCTGCGTGCTGTCGACGACGGCGATGCGGCGGGACTCCGCCGGGGCGAGGGCGAGGTAGCCGGCGCGCACACGGCCGAAGAACTCCGCGGATTCGCGCTCGATGCGGTCGGGCCGGCCGTCGCCGCGGCCGCGGACGCGGGCGTGGCTGACCTCGACGGGCACGTCCAGAAGGAAGGTGAGGTCGGGCAGGTGGTGGCCGACGGCGAAGTGGTTGATCCGCGCCACGGCCTCGGGGGCGAGGCGGCGCGCGGCGCCCTGGTACACCGTGGTGGAATCGTGGAAACGGTCGCTGATGACGACCTGGCCGGCGGCAAGGGCGGGGGCGATGCGTTCGCGCACGAGCTGGGCGCGGGCGGCGGCGAAGAGGAGCAGCTCGGTCTCGGCGGCCATGGCGCCGCCGGCGCGGTGGTGCAGGAGCAGGTTGCGGATCTCCTCGCCGAGCTCGGTGCCGCCCGGCTCGCGGGTGACGAAGGTCTCCAGGCCGGCCTCGCGCAGGCGGGCGACGAGGCGCTCGATCTGGGTGCTCTTGCCGCTGCCCTCGGAGCCTTCGAAGGTGATGAATTTGCCGCGCAGGTTCACGGGTGGGTCGGTTGGGAGAGGGGAGCGGGTTGCAGGGCGAAGAGGGAAAGGCCGGTGAAAACGCGCCGCAACGGAAAAGACCGCGGGCGGCGGCGGTCTTCGGTGGCGGATCGCAGGCGCAGGGGTCCGGTCGGAGACCGGACCCATGGGGCTGGCGTGCCGGCGAGTAGGGCCGGTCTCCGACCGGCCGCTCGGGGTACGGAAGGCGGGACGGCCGCTTACGCCACGCGGTGCGGAACTGGCGCGCTGTTTTCGGGGGAAATTCCATTGAAGCGCCACGGCTGAACGCCCAACACTGCGCGCCATGTCCGTCGCACTTTCCGCGGTTCCGTTTCTCGCCACCGAGGTGAACCTCGTCGAGGTCTTCGCCAACACCGACAACGTCGGCCAGGGGATCACCATCCTGCTGGGCATCTTCAGCATCTTCGCCTGGTCGATGATGTTCGGGAAATTCTTCGAGCTGCGGAAGCTGAAGCAGCTCAATCAAGCTTTCGAATACCGGCTGCGCGAGGAGCGCAAACTGCTCGAGATCCACGAGTCGTTCCGGGCGCGGCGCACGATCCCGTACGGCGACCTCTTCGCTGACGCGCTCGAGGCGTACTGGCGGGCGGCGCAGATCGGCCAGGAGCGCGGCGAGCAGAACATGCGCTCGCGGATCGAGCACGCGGAGAACGCCCTCCAGCGTGCGCTTGCCCGCCAGTCGCTGCGCTACGAGTCCAGTATGATCTTCCTCGCCTCGATCGTCTCGGGCGCGCCGTTCCTCGGCCTGCTCGGCACCGTCTGGGGCGTGATGGTGGCGTTCAGCGCGGTGGCGACCTCGCAACAGGCCTCGATCCAGACGCTGGCGCCCGGCGTTTGCGCGGCGCTCACCACGACCATCGCCGGTCTGATCGTCGCCATCCCGGCGGTCTTCGGCTACAACTACCTCCTCAACCAGTTGAAGTGCCTGATCACCGAACTGGAGAACTACGCGAGCAGCCTCGCCGACCGGCTCGAGCTCGAGACCTCGGTGGCGAACGACTCGGCCGCGGCGCAGAAGGACTGAGGAACCCGCCATGGCGCGCACGTTCCACCGCAAACAGCAGCTCCACCCCGTGGCGGAGCTCAACATCACCAACCTGGTCGACCTCGGCTACACGCTGCTGATCATCTTCATGATCGCCACGCCGCTGATCCAGTCGTCGTCGTCGCTGCCGCTCGAGCTGCCGGTGCAGGGTTCGAAATCCGAGAAGCCGACCAAGGAGCAGGCGCAGCGCGTCGCGGTGGATCGGAACGGCAACTACTACTGGGGTGACAATCGCACCAGCCTCGCGCAGATCCGGGTTAATCTCCAGGCCTTGGCAGAGAGTCCGAAACCGCCGGTGATCTTTATCGATGCCGACTTCCGGCTGCAGTACCAGCAGGTGGTCGCCGTGCTCGACGAGGTGAAGAAGGCGGGCCTGAGCAAGATCAGCCTCAACACGCAGCAGGACAAATAGGCGGGATTCTCCGCGACCAGCACATCGTGTCCACCATGCGCGCCAGCTCACCCGGAGCCTTTGTTCTCTCGGCCGTCTTTCATGCAGCCGTGATTGGTGCGGTCATTGCGTTCTCGTTGTGGGTGAAGAAGGCCACGGAGATCAACCCGCAGATGTTCGACCTCGTGAATCCCGAGGACATCGAGATTGGCGACCACTTCGAGATGCCCGGGGCCGTTTCGAAGAATCCGGGAGTGAAGGACACCCTCGTGAAGTTCAAGAAGTCGAAGGTGAAGGCGGTGAAGATCCCCACCGCGGCGGAGATTGCCGCGGCCGAGGCGAAGGAGGCTGCACAGCGGGCGAAGGACACGAAGAGCACGCCGACCACCACCACCGCCTCGACGCGCAACAAGACGACTTCGTACGCCGATTTTCAGAAGCAGAATTCCAAGCAGCTCGCCTCGAACCAGAAGACCCGCGGCGGAGCGAGGACGGCGGCACCCGGCATCGACGCGAAGGGGATCGTCGACGACCTCATGCAATCGGCGGCGGGCCCGCGCGGCGACGGCGGCGGCACGGGCGGCACCAAGGTCATGATCGCGGCGCTCGACGCGTACTTCAACCGACTGATCACCGCGGTGAAGGCGGCGCACGAGATGCCCGACTCAGTCACCGACCTGCTGGTCGCGCGGGTTTCGTTCTACCTCGCCGCCGATGGTTCGATTTCCGCGGTAAAGATCGTGAAGTCGTCCGGCAGCACCGAGTACGACGACTCGGTGATCGACGCCTTCCACAAGGTGCGCTCGATCGGCGCCGTGCCCGGGGCGAAGAGCGGCACGTACGTCATCAATTTCCGGATGGAGGAGTGAGCGGCTGAGCGGTGGACCGCGTAAAGGGCTTCGCCCCACGCGGCTGAGCCGTGGACTGTGGACGGTTGCCGGTGGCCGGTGTGTGGTGAGCGGTGACGCTGAGGCTCGGTGGCGAATCGCGGGTGTTGGTGTCCGGTCGGAGACCGGACCCACGGGGCTGGCGTGCCGGCGGACAGGACTGGTCTCCGACCGGTTCCTCGGCCTGACAAATTGCGGGACGGCGGATGCGAAGCGCAGGCGGGCAGCACGGCTGCGAAGCGGAGCGCGCCACGGATTTTCAGAGTGAAAAGCCGGGGTGAAGCGGCGGTGAGATTTTTCGAAAAAGCGTGTTGACGGAGGCAAAGGCGGACTCCTTACTCCGCACCTCTTCTCAAGCGGGCGTAGCTCAGTTGGTAGAGCACCACCTTGCCAAGGTGGACGTCGAGAGTTCGAGTCTCTTCGCCCGCTCCA
>JAEXPL010000017.1 GCA_023446865.1 Verrucomicrobiota bacterium
TGGTGGCCTTCTTCTTGGCAGCGGTTCTCGCTTGGGGGGAGGTCTTCTTTTTCATTTCGGGAAGAGGCGCGGAGTTCGCACAAACCCGAGTGAGCTGGCGAACCATTTCCCCTGGGTGATTCCCGGAGAGGTGGAGCGATAAATCAAATTCCGCAGGCTCGTTCCTACGAGCGAGGTGGTGCCCGGAGCGGGGATCGAACCCGCACGCCCTTGCGGGCAAGGGATTTTAAGTCCCCAGCGTCTGCCATTCCGCCATCCGGGCTGGCGATAGGTTGATGGTGCCGTGCGGTGACCAAAGCGGCGAGTGCGAAACCGTGGCAATGGCGGGACTGATACCGCCGCAGGTGGAGACTGCGCGGAGTCCTTGCGGCGGTCCTTGGCGCCGCGGGATTGATGTTACTGGGCGAAGGGCGGGAACGAGGCCCTGCGGAGGCCCGGTGGAGGTCGTGGCAACAATCGGGCGGGGCCGGATTTGCCCCTGGGGAGGGGAGGAAATGATTACATTCTAACGTCTCAGCAATTAAAGCATTTTCCTCGCGTCGCACGGTCTTAACCTCCGGCATCAGTAAGCCTTAACTCCGCGAACGAGAAACTAATCGGTTACCCCCGCAGGCCGATTGGAGCCCCGTCCGCTGCGAACCCGCACGATTGCCAGAGGATGGAGAAGGATTTCATGGTTTCCACTGCGAGTACCCTGCCAGAGCCAGTCGCCCCGCCGCTCGAGCCCAAGAAACGCCCGGTCACGATCAAGGATATCGCGAAGGTGGCCGGGGTGCATTTCACGACCGTGTCGCTCGCCCTGCGGGACCACCCGAGCTTGCTGCCGGCGACGAAGGCGCGGATCCGCGAAATCGCCGACCGGATGGGCTACGTGCCCAACGCGGTATTTTCGGCCCTGACCCATTTCCACCTCAACGGCCGGGTGCGTGCGGCGGCGCCGCGGGTCGCCTATCTTGTCAACCATCCACTCGACCAAGGTGCGGCGCTCTACCGCCCCCAGCAGCAGATCCTGGACGGGGCGCGCGAGCAGGCGCGGGCGCTCGGGTACGAACTCGAGGTTGTGACGGTGGGGGTGGAGGGAAACGAGAGCCTTCGTCTCGACGAATTTCTCAAGAGCCAGAAGATCACCGGTGTGGTGCTGGCCGCCTTCGACCCCGGCTTCTCCTCCGTCTCCCTCGACTGGGACGAGTACAGCATCGTGAAGATCGACTCGCTACACATGGAGCCGCCGGCCCCGGTCGTCGGCAGCGACCACCGGCAGGACGTGCGGCTCGCATTCCAGCGGTTGCGCGCGCTCGGTTACCGTCGCATCGGCCTGGCGATCGGCCGCGCGGACGAGGACGCCACCGAACGGTTGTACACGGCCGGCTACCTGCTTGAGCAGCGCGCGGTGCCGGTGCCCGAGCGCGTGCCGGAGTTGCTGTTTCCGTACAATTGTTCGGTAACGCAGGCCGGCGAGTTGGTCCGCAACTGGATCCGCGCGCATCAGGTCGACGCGGTGCTGTGCAACTGGTCGGTTATCGGCGAGATGTTGCGCGCGGCGGGATTGCTGGTGCCGCAGGATGTCGCGTGCGCCTCGTTGTGTCTCCTCGACCGCCATTCCGGTCTGGCCGGAGTTTGCCCCAACCCGGGCGTGGTGGGGGCCAAGGCCGTGGCGTTGGTCGCGGCGCTGCTGAAGTCGGGCGAGCGCGGTGTGCCGCAGTTCGCGTCGCGGACCTATGTGAAAAGCTCCTGGCTGGACGGCGACTCAGCTCCCGCCAAGGCGACCACAGGATGAAGGCCGAATCCGACCAGCCGCCCGCCCGGGCGAAAGCCTACGCCACGATGGACGACGTGGCCGCCCTCGCCGGGGTGCACCCGACGACGGTGTCGATGGCGTTGCGTTCCCACCCGAGCATTCCGGCCGCCACGCGCGAACGCATTCTCGAGAGCGCCCGGAAGATCGGCTACGTGCGCGATCCGCTGCTCGATGCCTTCAACCACCACCGACTGCAGAAGCTGGCGGTGAAGCAGACCCCGTCGATCGCCTTCGTGACCGATGCCGGCTCCGCGGCGTATTTCTTCGGCTCCGGTTACCATCCGCTCGTCTACGAGGGCGTGCGGGCGGTGGCGGAGGCGCAGCATCTCCTGCTGGAGGTCTTCCCCCTCGGGGCGAAGGAGATGACCGCGGCGCGACTCAACACGATCCTCTCGTCCCGCGGCATCAGCGGCGTGCTGCTTTCGACGTTCACGCTCCAGACGAAGTCCATCGATCTGGACTGGGACCAGTTCAGCGCGGTCAAGATCGAGTCCCACCACCTTCTGCCGCAGCTCGACGTTGTCTCCAATGACCAATGCCAGGCGGCGCGCCTCTGCATGCGCACCCTGCGCCAGCGCGGCTACCGCCGCATCGGACTCGCGACCGCGACGGACGACGAGTACCGCCTTGAGAGCACGTTCAGCTCGGGCGTGCTGGTCGAGCAGGCGGCGTTGCCGGCGCGCGAGCGCGTGCCGCCGTTGCTGTTCGAACGCGGCGGCATCGCGCACGTGGCCGCGCAGGTCGAGGAGTGGATCCGTGAGCACGAGGTTGATGCGCTCATGACCAACTGGCACGAGCTGCTGGAAATCGGAGCGTGGGACGGCGAGGCCACCCGGCTCACGAGCACCGGCCTGCGCGTGCCGCACGACGTGGCCTTCGCCTCGCTCGACGTGCCCGCGGGTTTTCCATTCATCGGGGGAATCGTGCAGAATCACCGGCTGGTGGGCATGCGCGCGATGGAGCAGCTCGCGGTGATGGTGCGCACCTTCCGCCGGGGCGCGCCGGAGAACCCGGCGTCGACGGCGGTGCCCGGATACTGGCGCGACGGGGCAACCGTTCCCGTCAAGGCGTTGTAGACTGCGCCGGCAGGCCGCAGAAGACCGGCCCAGCGAAGCCGGATCGGACCAACCCGACGCTCTTGTCTACGGCAGGCCCGGATAGCGCGGTTCAAGTGCCCGGAGTTGCGCGACGACCTCGTTTGCCTTGGCGTTTTCGCCGAGTGCGCGATGCGCTTGGGCCAGGGCGAAAAGAAGATCGGGGTCGTCTGGAATCTCGGCGGCGGACTGGATCAGCAGCGGAAGCCCTCGCCCGGTCTGTCCGATGGCGACAAAAGCCATGCCGGCGTTGCGCTTCAGCACCCAGTCGTCCGGTCGGTGGGTGAG
>JAEXPL010000023.1 GCA_023446865.1 Verrucomicrobiota bacterium
ACCCTGACCACCGGCGCGGACAACCTGGTCAATGCCGACACCAACGAGGAAGCCGCCAACCTGCTCGCCCTCAACACGCAGCAATCGCTGGGCGTCAACGCCCTGTCCCTCGCTTCGCAGCAGGCGCAGTCGGTTCTCCGGCTCTTGGGTTGATCGTCCCCGAAAAGAGTTTTGCGAGAGGGCGGACTTCGGTCCGCCCTCTTTTTTTGCACCCCACGGTCGCCCTGGAGGAATTTCCCTAAACTCCTCCTCGTCGTGTCCGATATTCCACAGCGGAAACCCTTCTCCCCGTGCCTCTCAAGATCACCCTCAAACCCCGCGAGACCATTCTGGTGGGCGGAGCGCTGCTCAAGAACGGCGACCACCTCACCCAGTTCACGATCGAGAACGAAGTCCCGATCCTGCGCCAGAAGGACATCCTCACGGAGCGCGAGGCCAAGACTGTGTGCCGGAAGATCTACTACGTCATCCAGCTCATGTACTTCGAGCCCGCCAATCTTCCGGCCCACCACCAGACCTACTGGCAACTCGTGCGCGCCCTCTCATCGGCCGCACCCAGCACCCTTCCCCTGATCGACGAAATCGGAGAACTGATTCTCGACGGCAAGTTCTACCAGGCGCTCAAGTGCGCCCGCACGCTCATCGCCTACGAGGAAGCTCTCACCGCCCAAGCCAATGAACGCTCACAAAACGTACAGTAAGATCCAAAAGGACACTCTCACCGGCCGCGACCTCGAGGCTCGAGTGCTCTCCAAAGCCTCCAGCCAGCTCCGCCAGTTGCTCACCCTCAGCCCCGGCGCCGAGTTCAACCGCGCCGCCGACACCGCCGTCCGCTTCAACCTCCGCGTCTGGGACATCTTCCAGGCCGATTGGGAGAGCCCGGAGTGCGCCCTCGCTCCGAACACCCGCACCGACCTGCTCCGCCTGAGCGTCTACGTGCACAAGACATCGCTCGATGTCCTCGCCTACGGCGCCCCCGAGAAGATCCGCAGTCTGATCAACATCAACGACTGCCTGGTCACCGGCCTCAGCACGCCGGTCGCACGGCCGGCCGAAGCCGTAACCGCCTGACCGTCACCTCGCTCCCGCATGAGCGCGCTCGCGGCACTCACGCCGCCGGCCGGCATCGATGCGTCCGCCCTTGAGGCCGCGCTGCGCGCCGCCTTGCAGGCCGGGGCCGCCCGGGGCACCCTCCCCGCCGCCATCGAACACGCGGCCCGGCACTCCGACCATCTCGGAATTCAGCTCGCCCTCGTTGAGCTCGCCGAGGCGGCTTGTCGGCACGACGTCCAGCGCCGCACCGCCGAGCACGCGATCGCCCTCTGCCGTCGCGGCCTCGCCGCCGCGCCCTGCGACTGGGCACTGCACGAGACCCTCGGCCGCCTTCTCTACCGACTCGGGCGCTTCGCCGAGGCGTCGACCACCTTCGAACGCCTTCACCGCCACCGGCCCGACGATCCGGCCTTCCTCTTCGAAACGGTCCGCACGGGGCTCCCCCTTGGCCGTTGGGAACACCTTCCCCTCCTCGAGGCCGACACCATCCCCCCGCTGGTCGCCGCCGGCCGTGCGACCGCCTCCAATCTGATCGCCCTGCCCATCGCCGCCACCGGTCCCGCCTTGCTCGCCGCCGGGCGAATCGAGTCCGTTCGCCTCGCCGCCGGCCTCAAGCCGCGCCCACCCCGGCCGATCCCGACCGGCCGCCCCTTGCGAGTGGGCTACGTGTCCCCCGATTTCAACGACCACGCGGTCGCCCATCAGATCCCGCGCGTGCTCGAGCTCCATGATCGCGCGAAGGTGCGCGTTCATGCCTACGACATCGGCCATGACGACGGCAGCCCGTACCGCCACCGCCTGCTCGCCGCCTGCGACCTCGTCCGCGACTGTCGCCGTCTCGACGACACTTCCGCCGCGGCGCAGATCGCCGCCGACGAGATCGATGTCCTCGTCGACCTCGCCGGCCATACCGTCGGATCCCGCCTCGGTATCTTCGCGCGGCGCCCCGCCCCCCTCCAGGTCGCCTGGCTCGGCTATCCCGCCACGACCGGCGCCGATTTCATCGACTACCTCCTCGCCGATCCGGTCGTCGCACCCGCCTCGCGACGCGCAACCTTCTCCGAGGCCCTCATCCATCTCCCCGACTGCTACCTCCCGGCGGACGATCGCCAGCCAATTGCAGCGGGCGTGACCCGAGCCGCTGCCGGCTTTCCCGCAGATAGCGTTGTTCTCGCCGCGCTCCATCAGCCCTACAAGCTCGAGCCGGGCATCTTCGGCTCGTGGCTGGGCATCCTCCGGCGCGCTCCCGCGACCGTCCTCTGGCTCCGAGCCAAGGACGAGGCGATGCAGGAACAGCTCCGCCACCTTGCCGTGGAGGGCGGCGTCGATCCCCGCCGCCTCCTCATCGACAACCATCTGCTCCCCAAGCCCGAATACCTCGCCCGCCTCGCCCTCGCCGACGTCTTCCTCGACACCCGTTACTTCAACGGGCACTCCACCGTCTCCGATGCCCTCTGGGCCGGCGTCCCCGTCGTGACGACTCCGGGCGACGCCTTCGCCGGCTGCGTCGCCGCCTCGATCCTCGCCGCCAGCGACCTCGGCGAGTTCGTCGCCCCCGACCTTGGGGCCTACGAGGAGCTCGTCGTGCGCCTCGCGTCGGACCCCGCCGCGCTGGAGGCGGCGAAGGCGCGCGTCGTCCACGCCCGCCACCACGGCCGTTTCTTCGACGCCGCGCGATTCACCGTGCATCTCGAAACCGCCTACGCCAGCATCGCCGCGCACCACTGCACCGGCCGCCCGCCGGCCGATTTCGCCGTCCCGGCCGCCCCCCGATGACCGCCGCTTCTCAGCAGCCCAGCCTTCTCGCGCAAGCGATGGAATGCCAGAACGCGCGCCGTTTCGACGACGCCGAGCGGCTCTACCGTCGTCTCATTGCCCTCGACCCGACCGACGTCGATGCGCTGCAGCTGCTCGGCTACCTGATGCTCCAGACCGACCGCCCCGCCGCGGCGATCCCGTTTTACGAGCGCGCCCACCGCCTTTCGCCCCAGCCCGCCTTCCGCCTCTATCTCGGCGAGGCGCTCTACCTCATCCGGGAGCCCGCGCAGGCGCTCGCACGGTTCGACGAGGTGACCCCCAACTTCCCCAACAGCGCCGAGCTCCATTTCTTCCGTGGTCTCGCGCTGCGCGCCCTCGGCCGCATCGACGAGTCGCTCATCAGCCTGCGCCGCGCCGTCGCCTGCGATCCCCAAGACCACGGCAGCGTCGACTTCCTCGCCAAGATCCTGCTCACGACCGGCCGCCACGAGGAGGGCGTCGAGATCTTCCGTGAACTCCTCGGCGAGTTCACCGACTCCGCCCCGCTGCACTACGCGCTCGGCGCCTCGCTCTGCTGCCTCGGCCGCGAAGCCCAGGCGGAACCGGAGCTGAAGGAGGCGGTACGCCTCGGCTGCACCGTGCCCGACACCTTCGACATGCTCGGGCGCTGCGCCCGCAAAGCCGGCCGCCACCCCGAAGCCATCCGTCATTTCCAGGAGGCGATCCGCCTCAAGCCCGACTTCGTCATCGCGATGAACAACCTCGGGCTCACCCTCTCCGACCTCGAGCACTTCAACCAGGCCATCGCGATCCAGTGCGCCGCGCTCAAGCTCGACCCCGACTACGTCGCCTCGAACAACAACCTCGCCAGTTGTCTCCTGCGCCAGGGCAAGATCACCGACTCGCTGAAGTTCCACCGCCGCTGCACCGAACTCTCCCCGTCGATCCCCGCCTTCGCCAGCAACGTCCTGCTGTCCCTCAACTACGACCCGCACCAGTCGCCCGACTCGATCTACCGCGAGCACGCCGCCTATCAGGACCGGCTGGACCAATACTCGAAGCTTCCCACCGAGCCCCACCTCCCGCATTTCCCCGCGCCCGGCGAGCGGCTGCGCCTCGCCTTCGCCAGCGCCGATCTGCGCGCCCATTCGGTCGCCTATTGGATCGAGCCGCTGCTCGCGCACCTCGACCGGAACCGCTGTTCGCTCATCGTCTTCGATCATCAGGAAGGGGCGGGCGACAAAGTCACCGAACGCCTGCGCGGCCTGTGCGACGAGTGGATCGTCACCCGGGAGCAGGAGCACCCCCAGATTCTCGAGACAATCCGCGCCGCGCGGGTCCACGCCCTGGTCGACCTCTCCGGCCACACCGCGCGCAACCTCCTGCCCGTCTTCCACCGGCGCGCCGCCACCGTCCAGCTCTCCTTCCTCGGCTACCCCAACACCACCGGACTCCGGAACATGGACGGCCGCCTCACCGACGCCCTCGCCGACCCGCCCGGCGTCACCGACCCGTTGCACAGCGAGCGTCTCTACCGCTTCGCCCGCAGCGCCTGGTGCTACCAGCCTCCGCCCAACAGCCCCGAGCCGGCGCGCACACCCCGCGATCACATCGTCTTCGGCTGCTTCAACAACCTCGCCAAGATCCAGCCGCCGCTGATCGAGCACTGGGCCGCCATCATGCGGGCGATCCCGGGCAGCAGGTTCTACCTGAAATCCGGCGGTCTCCAAGATCCCCATCTCCACCGCGCGTTCGTCGCCAAGTTCGCCGCCTTCGGCATCGCCGAGGACCGGCTCATCATCGAGGGACGCCGCGCCGGCGTCACCAACCACCTCGCCCGTTACCACGAGGTCGACATCGCGCTCGACTCGTATCCCTACCAAGGAACCACCACCACGGCGGAGGCGCTCTGGATGGGCGTGCCCACCATCGCCCTGGCCGGTCCCGATCATCGCTCCCGTGTCGCCGTCAGTCTGCTCAACAACATCGGCCACCCGGAATGGATCGCCCGCGACTGGGAGGACTACCGCGCCATCGTCGTCGGCCTGGCCGCCGCCCCGGCCCGCCTCGACACCATCCGCGCCACCCTGCGGTCCGAGATGCAGCGCTCGCCCTTGATGGATGCCCCTGCCTACGCCGCGGACTTCCTCCGTCTCGTCGAAACCGCGCTCGCCGATCGACTCCGGGGGCTCTCGACCCCAGCGAACGCATAGCGGGCACCCGCGAATCGGTTCACGGCGTGGAACAACAGCCGGCCTGCGGAGACAGCGAACTCCCGGGTTCCGGCAAATCCGGCCGGCCGTTCAGCTCAACTCTTGCCGGCTCTTCCACGGCCCTCGCCAGCCAACGCCCCAGAAACCACGCTACTCCTTGTGTTGGAGTCGCTAGGGCAAACTAAACCCAAGCTGGCACCGTTGCTGCAGACAAAACGTGTCTGCATGCACACGCTCGCCGCGCCAGCTTCGACCAAATCGGCCGATGACAGTTCAACGGCTTCGCCTCGTCCGCACGGGATCGGTGGAGTGGGCCCCGGCGTTCGCGACATGAAACGGATCCGCCGCCCCGCCGCACCCCAACCTCTCACCAGGTCAGGATGCCCGACCTCCCCCGCGCAAACCCCCGCGCAAACCGCCGCGCTGCTCCGGGCGCCCGACCGGCGCGTCTCGCCACTGTTTCCGCCCAAGACCCGATCGTGCATCGTGCTCGCGACCCGTTTGGCCCCTCCGGAGCCGCCGCAACCTATTCAATCTCGGCGCCCCAACGACCAATGACCATCGACGAGGCCATCGGCGCAGCCATCGATAAATGCAAGGCCGGCGATATCCTGAGCGCCGATATCATCTACTCCCGTATCCTCGACCAGTGTCCCGGACACAAAATCGCGGCCTATCTTCACGAGCAGGTGCGCGGAGCCGCCGAAGCGTGCAAGAACGGAAACCTCCCCCAGAGACTCGTCCTGAACGCGTTCGAGATTACTCCGTCGCCCTATCTGGCCATGCCGGCCTACAATGCGGCTTGGGCGATCCGCGACTTTGCTCCGATCCACGACCTGCTCTCCCAAACGCCGTTCACCATTCTCGATATTGGCGCCCGCGACGCCTTCCTCGGGGAAATCGAGAACCTCAAGCGCTACTGCGACTATTTTGGCTTCGACGCCGACGCCGAGGAATGCCGGCGTCTCAACGCCAACCCACCGCAGGGATTCCACCGGTTCACCCTGCTCCCCCACTACATCGGCACCGAAGGAAAAACCGTCTCCTTCCATCTCTACCGGAACAGCGGCGAGAGCTCCCAGTTCTCCCCGAGCCGGCGATTCCAGCGTCTCTTCAACGAAGATCTCGCCATCGCGCGGTCAGTCCAGCTCACAGCCCGCAGCCTGGACTCGGTCACCGCAGCGGAGCATCTCTCCACCATCGATTTCCTGAAATTGGACACGCAGGGATCCGAACTCGAGATCCTGCGATCCGGTGCCAGCACCCTCGACCGGACTCTTCTCCTCGAGACCGAGATCGAGATCACGGAGTGTTACGAGGGCCAGCCTCTCCTCGGTGAGGTGGTCTCCCATCTGCATCAGCAGGGTTTCGAACTCCTCTACCTCAACCGTGTCTTCCGGACCCGGCAGAACTACCCCGGCCCCGCGCGCGGCCAGATCATCTACTGCGATGCGCTTTTCGCGAAGCACGAGGATCGCTACCCGGCCTTCACCGCCCGGGAACTCGCCAGACACGCTGTTCTGCTCTGCAACTACGGCCACCTGGACATCGCCTACGACATCTGGAGAACCCACCCGACCGTGCAGGAACTCCTGCCCAACCTTCCGCGCTATTTCTCCACCGCCCCGAAACCGTCCGACTCCGCGGCGATCATGAACCAGGAGAAGCTGCTCTATTGGCAGTTGGTTCGGCGAGGGACCAATCAGCTCCCGATGGACTCGGATCGCAGTTGGCCCTTCCGCTAGCCGCCATGCGAACGCGCAACCGTTCCTGACCACGCGGCAACGCTCCGCCCCCGACGAACACCACCAAACCGACCACCATCCTTTCCCGTCCCATGACCACCCCGTCCGACCCTCTCCGCGGCCTCCGCCCACAGATCATGGTCCGCCACTGGCAGACCGGCCGCAAAGCCGACACGGCGGCCGCATGTGCCTCGCTCGCCCACGACTCGAGTGCCCAGCCGGAGGAACTCTTCGCCGCTGTGGAGGCCGTGCTCCAGCACGATATGGTGCCGGCCTACGACGCGGCGTTGGTTTGCGCCCAGCGCATCCTCGCCCAGACCCCGAACGCCGGCGTCTACCGGGCCATCGCCCACTTCCAGTGGGTCTCCGGTCGCACCGCCGATGCCATCGCGGCCCTCCGGACGGCGATCCAGCTCGAGCCCGGACAGTCACGGGCTTGGTACCGGCTCGGGCTGATGGAGCTGGAGGATGGCAACCCGTTCGACGCCGTCCGCAGCAGCAGCGTCGCGCTCGGTCTGGAGCCACCGGCGCCCGGCGCCCGGCTGGTCCGCGAGATCGCGCTCCGCCTGCTCACCAATCGCCCGGTCGTCGACGTCGCCTTTGCCGGCACCACCCTCCGCTTCCGCCTCTCGGGCAAGACCTTCACCGTCGACTCATCCCACATCACCGGCCACATCAACGAGGAGGCGGAGTTGCTCGCCCTGACCGCACTGCCCGGACCGTGGCGTTGCATCGTGGATATCGGCGGGAACGTCGGCAACCACGCGGTCGTTTTCCACCGCCTGTTGCGCCCGGCACGTCTGGTGGTCTACGAGGTGAACCCGCGCTGCCTGCCCATCCTCTCGGCCAACCTCGCGCTGAACCAGACACCTGGATCCGAATACGAAGTCCGACCCCGGGCGATCGGCGCCGCCAAGGGCCGGCTCTTCCTCCCCTACCACGACGACCTGAACACCGGCCTGGAGGAGACCGGAACCGGCCCGGGCGAGACGGTGGAGGTGGTGCCGCTCGACGACGAGGTCGCGGCGGCCGACCTCATCAAGATCGACGTCGAAGGCATGGAGCTGGAGGTACTCCGCGGCGCCGCGCGGATCATTCGCGAGTCCGCCCCCTGGCTCCTGATCGAGGTGCAGGAAGGCAACCACACCGCGTTCGAGGAATGGATGCAGTCGCAGGACTATTGCGTCGCCCGGTCCTTCGAGCACTCCGGCTACCGGAATCTTCTCGCGGGCCCCAAGGCACGAGTCCTCGCGCTCGGCTGAAACGTGCCGGAGCCCGCATTCTCCTCCACTGCACTGTCGGTCGCCGCATTGCGGCCCCCGGAGTGCGCTGTGGTCGGCGCGGCGCTGAGCGCGCGGTGCCGGCTGCGTTGGCGCAGGATCCCCGGCCCCCGCTCGTGCAGACCCGGGGCCCGGCTCATCCGGGTGTTTCAAAGCGCGAAACTCTGACGAGTTCCGCTACGACAGTCCGCGATCGGCCCTCGCTCGGAGTGTGGAACGTGCGGGCTAGACGGTTGCGGGCTTTCGCACCGAGCCGTCCGCCGACCGCTCCAACCGCCACTCGGGCGGCGTGAGGACCACATCGTTGCCCATCCCGGCGAGGTGCAGGAAATGGCTCCGGGCATAGGCCGCCTCGTAGAGGGCATGGATCTCCTTCAGCCGCTCGATCTTCGCGGGGGCGGGCAACTGATCCAGACCGTCGAACAACAGCCAGTAGCGATCCCGCACCAGACAGAAGACGTTGCTGGCGCACGCGTTGAACCGCCAGTCCAGCCAGTGGATGCGCTGGCGCTTCACCAGCTCGAAGCTGAGCGGCCACATCTCGAAATTCCACTGAGCCGCCCCCTTGTCCTCGTAGGTACGGTAGACCTCGGCGAGCAACGCACCATGTTTGTCCGGCTCGAAAACGAAGAGCCCAGTCTGCACGATTCGGTCCGCATTCGTTCCGAGTTCGCCGATGGGCAGCCCCCAGTTCCGGTAATGGTCCCCCGGCACATAGGTGATGTTCGCCTCCAAACGGAGTTCCTCGTAGTTCGCCGCCGACCGCGCCATCGTCCCCGGGAACTCCGCATCGATCGCGTACATGTCGACCGCGCCAAACTCCCCGGGCGGAACCGCCGCGAAGAGGTCGGGCGCCGTCCGCGAAAGCACAATGTCGGCATCGACCCAGGCGACCCGCGGATACCCCGCCACCGCGGGATGTTGCCCGATGATGCACTTCTGCCAGGCGGGTGAGCGGGAGCTGGCCCGCGGACTCTCGTCGAGCGGCGCGGTGAGGACCACGAGGTCGATCCGGTGCCGGCGGGCGTAGCTCTTCCACGAAGGCAGATAGTACTCCTCGAAACGTTTCCGGAACTTCTCCCCGATCGCCAAAGTCACCAAGGCGGCCCGCGCCTCGGGCCAGCGCAGGCACCAGCCGCCGGGGATGTTCTCCTCCGTGCAGTCCTCGTCCTGCCGGGCATAGAGCGCCAAATCTGGAGAAAGCCGCTTCCACCCATACTGGCGGTCCAGCGATGGCTGCCCGAAGGTCAACCGATAGGCTCCCTGCCAGGAGGCGAACTCCGGATCGGCAGGACCGAGCACCCCCACCGCCCCTGCGCAATCGGCGCCAGCATCCGCCGGCTCGAGCCAGCGCAGCCGGCAGAGGTCGGCGCAATCGGCGGCAAACTCGGGATGCGCCCGCGCGCGCCCCACCACCACGACCTCCGCCTGCACCCGGTGCAGTTCCTGGAGAAACTCATAGGCCATCACCCGTTCCTGGAACCGCTCGACCTCCGCCACCCGGATCACTCGCCGCAGGCACCGGCTCTCGCGCCCAAGCCCGAAGAGGCCGTCGCGATCCGCGAAGGTGAGGATATCCAGCAATTGCTGCCGCCGGGCCTCCCGCGAGAACAGTTCCCGGCACCGCCGCTGGCCGGCGGCCGCGACCGCCGCCGCGTCCGCGGGATGGTCCAGCGCCCAACGGGCGCGCTCCACCGCCTCCCCGATGTTCCGATACGCCAGGAAGTCCGTTCCTTCGGAGAACAGCGTCGCCAGCCCGGTCTCCGGTGTGAGGTGGTCGGTGAGAAGCACCGCCCCGGTCTCCATCGTCTCCAGCACACGCAGGTTGAACTCCCCGTTGAGCGACTGGTTCAGGCCCACCGCGCTGCCACTGAGCAGCCGCAGTCCCTCCCGCCGCGAGCGCGGTCCGGCATCCAGTGGCACGCCCGCCGCCCGAAGCGCCTCGACCAGTTCCCGCCGGCGCGGGTGGTAGCGTCCCATCGAGCCGAAGAAGCCCACCTGGGCCCGCCGCTCCGCCGCCACCGGGTAGGGAGGAATCCAGAACAGCAGCCCGGGCAGCCAGTGCACCTGGCGCAGTCCCGCCTCGATGAAGAAGTGGGCATGGTGGCGGTTCCACAGCACCACGTGGTCGAAGCGCTCCTCCTGCGCATAGGAGATGAGCGAGCGCAGCGGCGCGTCGAGATGATGGGTGTCGCCCACAAGCAGGACTCGCGGCACGCCCAGCGCGCGCAGGCCTGAGGGCAGGCACTGGAGCGTGCTGTCGGCATGGACCAGCACCAGCTCCGGCCGCCAGTCCCCCGCCGCGGCCAGCACCGGCGGCAGCGCGAAGCGGGCACCCGGAGTGTTGAGGAACCTTAGGCGCCCGCCTTGGCGCACCGTCTTGAAGCGCGGCCCCGCGACCACTTCGTCGAGATCGTCCAGCACCGGGAACGGGTGCTGGTGGTTGCCGGGTTCGCAATGGGTGAGAAGCAGCGTTTCCATGGGGTGGGTCTCAGCCGAGCTGGTGGAAGCCGATGATGGCGGCGTCGTGCCGTTGCCGCTCGTTCCAGTCGCGCAGCGCATCCGGCACCGCCATCCGGTCGTGCCAGACCTTGACCGGGCCGGCGAACATCCGCTGCCACGCCGGCCGCAGGTTCCAGTTGAGCGGCAGCACGTAGGGGTTGAATCCGGTCTCCTCGATCGCAAGGGCGAACCCGGCCTGGTCGTTGTTGGGCATCCGCTTCAGCTCGCCGTTGACGCGGAACAGGATCGACGAGTCCACCTCGCGGCCGCGGGTGGCCCACCGCTCGAAGACCGGTCGGGCCGCGCGGGAGAAGAACAGCACCCCCGTGTTGTATTCGATGATATCACCCGCGAGGTTGGTGTAGCGCCGGGCCCATGGGGATTCGCAGATGCAGCACGCCAGGCCATGCCGCTCCGCCTTCTCGAACCCGAAGTCGAGCCGGTCCAGCACCACCGTGTCGGTATCCAGGAACAGCGTCGTCTCGAACGGGCTGCGCTCGAACATCACCGGCTTGTCGAGCAACGAGGAGCCGTCCGGCAGCCTGATCTCGTGCACCGGCAGCTCCGGATGCCACTCCGCCACCGACTGGCGGGCGCGGGCCAGCTCGTCGCGGACCCGATCCCCCCAGTAGACAAAGACGATGCCACGCCGTGCGGATGGATTCATGGGAGATGAGTAGTATCAGGAAGCCGGGGAGAAACGCGGCACGAAGACCTGGCGCTCGTTGAGGGTGTTGCACACCTGCTGGTACCGCCAACCGGCCGGATATCCGGCCAACTCGACCACCCCGGGCACATTGTACAGCAGACGCGCCAGGAACTGCTGGGCGGCCGGCGCGGACTTCCGCCGCACCAGCACATAGGTCGCCCACGGCTCGCTCGTCAGCGCTAGGAACTCGAGCTGATGCCGCGCCACGAACTCGTTGACTGCCTCAACCACTCCGAACCCCTGCCGCTGCGCGTAGAGATGGTTCGTGTAGTCGTGGCCGAGGATGAAGCCGTCCTCCGCGACCTTCGGCAGAAACATCTCGAGATCCTGCAACGCCCCCTCCCGCGTGTGCACGGCATCCACATACACAACGCCCAGCTGGCCGTCGGCAAAGCGACCGACCGCCTCATGGGAGAGCTCCCGCATCAACCGCACCTGCCCGGCTTCGATCTGCGGACGAAAACGCCGCTGGACCATTTCCCAAACCGATTGATGCACTTCATCACTGTAATTGGACACGTCCGCCTGATAGCGCGGATCATCCTGATGGGTCCACGGATCGATCAGGTGCAGGCACCGCGGAGCAAGGCTTTGCAGCAGATAGGCCGAGTACTCGCCCTGCGAGACGCCGACTTCAGCCACCTCGAGCCCCGACGGCAGCAGCTTGAGGAGATTCTCACGGGACAGGGGACAGAGGTACATGGGACGAGGGCTTGGGTTGGGTTGGAAGCGGACGGTTGCGCGCATCAGCGCGTCGAGACGGCGGCCTCTGCCTTGAGCGGCTCGCGCAGCAGCCCCGCGAACTCGGCGAAACCACCGGCGAAATGCATCCAGTACACGTTGGCAAATACGTGGTTTATCCCCCACTGCCCTTCGTTTGAGGTCTGCCGATCGCACCCCACATCGAATCCTTTGGCATAGGCCCCGCGCAGCACTGCCGGCAGCAGCGACGGGCATAGCGCAGCCAACGCATCGAGTACGACGGCGTTGAAGCGCCAATCGATCGGGTGAATCAGGTCCCTCCGCCAGAGCTCGTAGCCCAGCGGCACCATCTCATAGCTCCGGTCGAGGTTGTCGTACTGATCATAGACCTCCCGAAACACCTTGTGGTGATTCTCCGGTGACGCCACCCAGACCCCCGCCTGCAGCAGGAACGGTTCGGCGTTGGGCGAGACGGAGAAGCCGCGACGAGCGAAATCCTGCCGCGCGTTGGCCGGCAGACCGTTTTGACTGCCAAGCAACGCTCCGATCTGCCGGTTGAGCTCCCCCCGGATTCTGGGTGCGGCCAAACGGCTCGGATATCCGTCGTTGTCCACCGCCCCCACCCGATCAACCGGTACACAATCGAAGATGCAGGGGCTCGCCGCACGCATCACGATGTCCGCATCCACCCAGGCGACCTGCTCGAACTTGCGCAGCTCCGGTTGCTCCAGGATCAGGCACTTCTGCCACGAAGCGGAGCGCTCCCGCGCCCGCCATCCCTCATCCAGCGGTCGCTCGAACACAACGAGCTCGAGCCCATGTCGCTGCGCGTACACTTGCCACGACGCCCACGCATGCGCACGGAACTCGCGTAGACACTTCTCACCAACTGCTATCGTGACCAACGCTCGGCGGTTGGTCCGCCGCGCGCGAGGTCCAGTCAGGCGCGGCGGATGCTCGACCAGCGTGACGCCACGCCCCAAGGGCATCGACCGCAGGCCAGTCTGGCCCAATCGCTCTACTGAATCCCCGCCCAGCGACCACACGTAGTCGACGTGCTCGGCGCCAGCCTCGGCGCTCCACGCGGCCACGTCCACCTCCGGCCCGGCCACAACCACCGCCGGTGGACGCGCCGCCGCGAGCTCGCTCACCATTCGTAGCCGCGGGAACGCGGCCAGATCCGCTCGCACCCAAGCCGGCACCGCTCCCCGTATCTGGACGGAGAACTCATCGTAGGTCCGGTGCAGCTGCTGGAACAGCTCGAAGCCGCTGAAGCGCGCGGGGTTGAGCTTGCCCGCCGTGTCCGGCGCGGCCGAAAGGCGCGGCAGGGCGAAGGCCCCTGTGCGATCTCCGTAGGTCAGGAGATCCACCAACTGGACACCGCGGGCGCCGGAGCCGAAGAGGCTCTCGCCGAATCGGGCGCCAGCGTGCGCCAATCGCGCAGCTTCCTCCGGCCGGCGCCGCAACCCCTCGAGCAGGGCCGGGATCTCGTCAACCGAGTCGTAGAACCGGCATTCACGCCCATTCTCGATCCAGGAGGCCCAGCCGCTCGCCGCCGACGGACGCACCGTCAGAACCACGCGTCCGGACAGAAAAGCATTCACCAGTGCAGTCGATAGCTCCGGTCCATCGTCGAGCACTACAACAACGGGCCGATGCTCGCCGACACCGACCGCTGGGAGGCGACACCGCAGTTCCCGCTCCAAACACTGCGCCCGATAGGCCATCGGCGCCTCCGGCCCCAGACACTCGAGCCCCGACGCCCTGGCGAGGGCCAGAGGGGCTCGCTGTCGGAACAGCCCCGGTAGCCAGCCGATGTTCTGCAATCCGGCGGCGGCGAAGTGCTGGGCCATCTCCCGGCTCGCGAGAACAATCCGGTGGAACGGCTCGCTTTGCGCATACCCGATGATCCGGCTCAGCGCACCGGGATTGAGGTGCCCGCCATCGACCAGCAAGATTCGCCAGGCGGGAAACCGCGCCAGTTGCCGCGGCGAGCAACCGACGTCGCCATCGACCTCCACCCAAAGCAACTCCGGTTCGAGACCATCCCAGAGACCCGTGCTCTGGCCGATGTCGAAGTCGCCGGGCGGGCATGACCGCACCCGCACCTCCCCCCCAGGATCATCCACCAAGTTCGGGCCCGCCATCGCGACCGTACCGGGCGGCATGCGGGCTTCCGCCTGCTCCCGCGAGGCAGATGTGAGATACACCCCGTTCATCGCTTGGATTCCCATGGGACCCGGCACAGACCGCCGACGCGCGCCCGTCGCGCTCAGGCCTCCGGGGAGGCCAGACGGATCAGGGCGTCGATCGCCCGCTCGTGGCCATGTTCGACCGCGAACCGATAGAACTGCTTCGCCTGTTCAAGATCCTTGGTGCCCGCGCTGCCGGTCTCGGCGTGCACCCCGAGGTTGAAATGGGCGCCCACATGGCCGCGCGCCGCGGCCTGCCGGTACCAGTCCAAGGCGAGCTCCGGATCCGCCTCCACTCCGATCCCCCGGTCGAAGCCCACGCCCAGCGTGTATTCAGCCTCTGCGAACCCCTGGCCCGCCGCCTGCATCAGCCAGCGGAAGGCCGCATCCACGTCCTGCTCGACTCCGTCGCCCTTGAGCAACGCCAGCGCCAGATTCACCTGGGCCTCGGCAGAACCAAGCTCCGCCGCCTGCCGATAGTGCTCCAGCGCGAGCCGCTGGTCCGGGGCCACCCCGAAGCCGTTCTCGAAGAACAAACCCAGATTGAACAACGCGACTGGATCCCTGTGCTCCGCCGCCGCACGAAACCAGCGATGGGCCTCATCCGGGGAAAGCGCCACGCCGTTGCCCGTTGCATACATCACCCCAAGGTTGCTCAACGCCTTGACGTGGCCTTGGTCGGCAGCCGCTCGAAACCAGCGTACCGCCTCCTCCGGATTCCGTGGCATCTCGGTGCCATTGATGTTGCGGAGCGCGAGTTCATACTGGGCTTCGGCGTCGCCCGCTTGCGCGGCGGTCTGCAGTTCGGCGGCGGTCGGGGTCGGGGTCATAGGAATGGCATTCTGCGGTTGGATGGAGCGGAAAAAATCAGACCGACGGACGTCCCACCCGTCCCCCCTTCAAGGGAATGGGCGGCTCACCGCATCGCGGGAGTCCTGCTGTTACGAGGCTACGGCCGATCATCTCACGACCTGAGGTGCAAACCCCATGCCACAGATCCTTCCACCTGTCCTCCAGCGACATAAGAACTCCCCCTCCCTCCCTGCGGCAAACTCTACCACGCCCTCGGCGGCAGCGTTTGCCACCCGTTGCCCCCCACATGCCAGTCCGCCATTGACCATGCCATGCCGCTGCGGCCCCATCGCGGCATGTCCCGCGCCGTCTGCGCCCGTCCGAGTCCGCGCTGTCCCGCCTGCCGGCTGCCGCCGCGTTGGTGCGTGTGCGCCGCGCAACAGACGATCGCCCCGCCGCTCGCGGTCGACGTGCTCATGCACTACTGCGAGGTCTACAAGCCGAGCAGCACCGGCCACCTCATCAAGCGCCTCCTCCCCGACTCGCGCCTCTTCATCGGCGGCGGCGGCCGTCCGCTCGACCGCGGACAAATCGCGCGTCCCGACCGCGACCTCTGGATTCTCCACCCCGCCGGCGAACTGCCGCCGCCCGGCGCCTCCGCGGCAAACACCCAGGTGCTGCTTATCGACGGCAGCTGGAAACAGGCGTCCGATCTCCTGCGCTCGCTCACCGGCTGGGGCCGCACGGTGCGCTTGCCGATGAGCGGCACCAGCCGCTTCCACCTGCGCGCCCAACAAAGCGACCATCAGTTCTCCACGGTCGAGGCCCTCCTTTTCCTGTTCGATTGGTTTGGGCTGGATGCGGCGCACACCGCGCTGCGCGACCAGTTCGAACTGCACGTGTTCGCCGGCCTGCTGTCCCGCGGCAAACAGGTGGATGCGCGCCGCTATCTCGCGGAATCACCGGCGCGCGCAGCGTTTCCCGAGCTCGTCGCACGCCTCGATCCTCCGCCCGCCGCGACGTGAGCGTCACCGATCGGCACCGGCCGGCCCCATCGCTTCGCCCAACAACTTCTCCGCCCGTTCGATCAACTCGAGGCACGCGCGCCCGTTGTGGTACGGGCATTTCCAGATGTTGACCTTCGGCTGCTTCGCCACCACCCGCCCCTTCGGATCGCGGCCCCAGTGCCACTCGCCGTTCTCGCGATCCACGATCCGCTTCTCGATGAAGTCCCAGGAGCGTTGCGCGGTGCGCAGATGGGCGCTGTCGCCGGAAAGCTGATAGGCGTTGAGGAAGCCCACCGCGGCTTCCGCCTGCGGCCACCAGTCCTTGGCGGCATCGCTGATTCCGCCGCGGCCGCCCTCGTTGTACAGCCCGCCGTCAGAGTCCAGCCCCTCGGCCCGTGTGACTTTCGCGATCTCGAGCGCCAGCGGGCGCGCCCGGGCGAGCAACGACTGGTCGCCCAGCACCTCGGCGGCCTCGATGAGCAGCCAGCTGAACTCGATGTCGTGTCCGAACGAGAACTCCTGCGACCGCGGCGACCAGTCCGCAGCCATCATCAGATGCAGGTGGTTGGTCTGCGGATCGAGCACGCGGGTCATCATCCGGTCGACCAACTCCGCCAGCCGCCGGCGCAGCAGGGCGTCGGGCCACACCCGGTAGAGGTTCGTGTACGCCTCCATGATGTGGAGCATCGTGTTCTGCGACTTCGGCTCGTCGGTCCCCAGAAGACTCTTCGTTCCGTCCGGCAATGGCTTCCAGTCGCGGGCGAACGCCTCGAAATACCCTCCCTGCTCGCGGTCGTACGCGTGCTTCTCGACCAACCGGAAGATGGCGATCGCACGCTCCAACGCCGCCTTGTCGCCCGTCGCACGGTGGAATTCCGCCAAGGCGTAGAT
>JAEXPL010000099.1 GCA_023446865.1 Verrucomicrobiota bacterium
CATCTGGCGCGCGCAGGCCAAGATGGTCGACCCGAAGACCGGCGAACCGCGCGAGGAGACCCGCCGCGTGTACCGGCATGTCGAGGGCGCCCTCGAGGCCTTCGGCGCGATGGGCGTGCGGCTCAGCGACTGGATCGGCCAGCCCTACGACGCCGGCCTGCCCCTCAAGGTGCTTTCCTTCCAACCCCTCCCCGAACTGGCCCGCGACACCGTGATCGAGGCCGTGCGTCCCGCCATCTTCTGGCAGGACCGCCTCCTCCAGGTGGGCGAAGTCATCGTCGGCATACCCCCAACCCCGTCCAAACAACCGTGAGCAGAAACACCATCGACTTCGGTATTGATCTCGGAACGACCAACAGCGCCATCGCGGTCGTGTCCGGCACGGGCACCGAGATCATCAAGAACAACCTCGAGGCCGACATCACCCCCTCGGCGGTCTACATCAACCGCACGGGCAACCTCTGGGTGGGCCACAGCGCCCGCGCCAAGGTCGGCGACGAACGCGCCGAGGGCGACCTGCACCTCGAGTTCAAGCGCCGGATGGGCACGGGCTACGAGTACGCGTTCCGCGCCAGCGGCCGCCGCATGCGCCCGGAGGACCTCTCCGCCGAGGTGCTGAAGTCGCTGCGCGGCGATGTCGCCCAGAAGCGCAACGAGCAGATCTCCGCCGCCGTCATCACCGTGCCGGCCGCGTTCGAGCTGCACCAGTGCGAGGCGACCAAGCGCGCCGCCGAGCTGGCCGGTTTCCGCACCGCGCTCCTGCTGCAGGAGCCGGTTGCCGCCGCGCTCGCCTACGGTTTCCAGCGCGTCGAGGCCAAGGCGTACTGGATGGTCTTCGACTTCGGTGGCGGCACCTTCGACGCCGCGATCATCCGCTCGGAGGACGGCACGATGAGCGTCGTCAACCACGGCGGCGACAACTTCCTCGGCGGCTCCGACATCGACTGGGCCATCGTCGAACAGATCCTCGCCCCGCGCGTGGCCAAAGAGTTCGGCGTGCCCGAGTTCCGCCGCGGCGCCGAGCGCTACCGTTACGACCTGATCCGCCTGAAGGCCGCGGCCGAGGCCGCCAAGATCGACCTTTCCCGCCGCGAGGCCACGCTCGTCGAGGCGACGCTGCGCACCGTCTCGGGCGAGACCGTCACCTTCGAGACCGAGCTCACCCGCCAGGATATCACCAAGGCGGCGACGCCGATCATCAACAAGGCCGTCGGCATCGCGCAACGCGTGCTGGCCGAGAAGGACCTCGGGCCCTCCGCCATCGAGCGGCTGATCTTCGTGGGCGGCCCCACGCTCGCGCCGTACTTCCGCGCGATCGTCAAGCAGCGCCTCGGCATCCCGTTCGATTTCAACGTCGACCCGCTCACCGTCGTGGCGCGCGGCGCCGCGGTCTTCGCCGGCACGCAGCGCCTCGCCTCCAAGACCCCGAAGCCGCCGTCGCGCGGCAACCGTTTCAACATCGAGCTCATCTACAAGCCGGTCGGCTCCGAGCCGGATCCGCTCGTCGGCGGGCGCATCTCGCTGCCTGCGGGTGGCTCGGTCGTGGGCTACACGCTTGAGGTCGCCAACCAGCAGACCAAGTGGCGCAGCGGCAAGATCACCCTCAACGAGAGCGCCGCGTTCCAGCTCAACGTCCGCGCCGAGAAGGGTATCCAGAACGTCTTCGTCCTCGAACTCCGCGATCCCACCGGCAACCTCTGCGAGTGCGACCCGGGCGAGTTCGCCTACACGATGGGCGTCGTCGTCGACGAGCAGCCGATCATCAACAACGTTGGCGTCGCCATGGCCGACAACCGCATCGGCGTGCACTTCAACAAGGGGCAGGGCCTGCCGGCCAAGAGCACCCGCACCTACCGCACCGCGGTGGGCGTGCGCGCCGGCGAGTCCGGCAGCGTGTTGCGCATCCCGATCGTCGAGGGCAACCGCGACCTCGCCGACCGCAACATCCTCATCGGCTCGCTCGAGATCACCGCCGAGAAGGTGAAGCGCGACATCCCCGCCGGCTGCGAGGTCGAGGTCACGTTCGCGATGGACGCCTCCCGCATGCTCAAGGTCGTGGCCTACGTGCCGCTCCTCGACGAGGAGTTCCCGACCAAGATCGAGCTCGGCGGCTCCGTGCGCCAGCCCGACATCGTCATGCTCCGCGCCGAATGGGCCCGCGAGCGCAAGCGCCTCACGACCCTGCGGGAGAACCCGCACCTCGCCGAGGACGCCGTGGTGCAGAAGGCGCTCGTCGAACACGAGACCTCCGGCATGACGCAGGAGATCGATTCCGTGCTCAACCATGAGAAGGCCGAGTTCGACGCCGTGCTGCGCGTCGAGCGCGAGATCCTCGAGTGGAAGATCCGCCTCGACGAGATCGAGGATCGCGCCACCTGGCCGTCGCTCGTGAAGGAGGTCGACGTGAAGCTCACCGAGCTCGACACGCTCGCGCTCCAGAACGGCACCAACGAGGAGAAGGCCCGCTCCCGCACGCTGCGCGAACAGGCTGCGGCGCTCATCCTCGAGAAGAATGCCGTGCGCCTGCGCACGAAGAAGTCGGAGATCGAGGACGTCTCGTCCGCGATCCTCTTCCGGCAGGCCGCGGTCTGGGTCACGCACTTCGAGAGTCTCGCCGCCTGCCAGCCGCAGATGAGCGACGCGGCGCGCGCCGAGGAACTCATCCGCCAGGGCCGCGAGGCCGCGGCGCAGGAGAACACGGCCGCGCTCAAGGAGATCGTCTTCAGCCTCCAGGACCTGCTCCCGCAGCAGGTGCTCGAGGAAGTCCAGCGCGGCTACGGTTCGGGCATCCTCGGCTGAGGCAACACCATGGCGGAATCCAGCATCGGCCCCTTGGAGACATCGTTGCGGTTGCTGCAGGCGCAGCAACTGGCGCGGCGGGGCCGTCTGCGCGAGGCGATGGCGGTGGTCGCGCTCGGCGGCCTGCCGCCCGCCGAGCCGGAGCTGTTGCACGCGCTCGCCGCGCTGGCGACCGGCGCGGGCGACTACCGGATGGCGTTGCCGCTCTGGCGCCTGCTCGTCGAGCGCGATCCGGAGAACGCCTACGCCCGCCGCATGGTCGCCGCGATCGAACTCTGGCAGGCCCGCCCGCCGTGGATGCAATGGTTCTGGCCCGCCGCGATCACCGCCGGCGTCGCCGCCCTCGCCGGCGTGCTGCTCTGGTTAATCTGAGGCGCCAGCAGCCAGACGAGTGTCGAGTGACGAGTGCCCAACGCTTTGGATCTTCCCACGAGGTGGGCGGCGTTGCCTCCAACGCCGCCGCGGGCTCGAGCTCCGGCCGACGCGCGTTCGTGACGGTTGCCCGTGATCTTCCGGGAAGCTCACATCCGCGACCCGCTTGAGGGCAAGCGGGTCCACCCGCAAGCGTGTACGCGGAATTTCGAGATTCACCGGTTGCCTTCCGCTGAGTGCCGGCGGCGGTACTCGCGGATGGTGGCGATGACGATCCCGGTGCCGGGGGCCCAGATGAAGAAGTAGAAACCGAGAGTCCGGATACCGGTAAGCGCGAGCGCCCAGGGCTCTTGCGACGAGCCGGTCCAGGCGCCGACCAGCGTCCAGATCGCTGCGCCGAGGATCGCACCCACGCCGGTGATGAGCGCGGTCACCCAGACGACGACGGTGCAGAATTGGACGATGGGCTTCATGGGCGGTGATCGGTGGACGGTTGCCGGTAGACGGTGGACAGTGGGACCGCAGTGGGCAGACGACGGACGGCGGACGAAGGAGGGAAGGGCGGAGATGTCTGGCTGTAGGCCACGGCGGTGACGTGGCTGTGGGGCGAGGGGCCAGGTCACCGACCTGGCCTACAACGGGGCGGCGGCTTTTCGCTTGGCGCGGAGGACGGCGATCTTGGTGGCGTGGTTGAAGGGGGCGGGATCGGCTGGAAGCGGACGCACGCGGGTGCCGGGGTAACCGGTGCAGTCCTCGGGCACGGGGATGAATTCCTCGATCGTGAGATAGCCGTCGGCACAGAGCTCCTCGAGCGTGCGGACGTACTCGGCGCCGGGGAGGAAGAGCGCGTTGTTCACGGCGACGAGGCGGCCGCCGTCGGCGAGCAGCGGGCGGACCTTGTTGATGAGTCGTTGGGATTCGGTGACGAGGTTCACGGTGCCCTGCGCCGAGGTGGAGAAGAACGGCGGATCGAGGAAGATGCAGTCGAAGAGGGCGCGGTCGCGCTTGAGGCGGGCGACGGCGGCGAAAAAGTCGCCGGCCCAGAACGTGTCGAGGCCGGTGGGGTGGCCGTTGAGGGTGTGCGAGGCGCGGGCGAGGTCGAGGAAGCTGCGGGTGCGGTCGAGCTGCACGAGGCGTTTCGCGCCGGCGGCGAAGGCGGCCACGCCGAGGCTGCCGGTGTAGGCGAAAGTGTTGAGCACGCGGGCGCCGGCGAGGCGGTCGAGCGCCCAGCGGCGGAGCAGGCGGGTGTCGGGGTAGAAGCTGGCGTCCTGGTTGAGGAGCAGGTCGACGGCGTAGCGCACGCCGTGTTCGCGGATTTCGCGCGTCGGGGCGTCGCCATGGACGACCACGCCGTTGCGGGTGAAGCACCGGTCGAGCGGGAGCGCGTAGCGGGATTTCACCACCACGGTGCGCAGCCAGGGCAGCTGGCCGCGGTAGAAACACTGCGCCTCCTCGAGCGCGGCCTCGCCGGCGTCGGCGGGGTTGGCGTAGTTGAAGAGCACGAGGGTGGAGCCGTAGAGCTCGGCGACGAGCTCGGGGCAGCCCTCAAGGAAGCCGTTGAAGAGGCGGACGACGCCGTCGTGCGGTTCGGCGAGCAGGGCGGTCCGCGGCGCGAGCGCAGCGGCAAGGAGGGAGGAGAGTGAGGCGGCGTCCGGCATGGGCGGGAAAGGTGCATCCTGTGCGGGGGCGAGTCGATGCAAACGCGAAGCGGGCGGCGGTGACCGACGTAGCGAAGGCCACGAGGCCTTCGGCGGGGAGTCGGAACGCTGACGCGTTCCGCTACGCGGAGAGGCCGGGCGCGGGGGCGGGAGTCGGAGGTAGCGAAGGGCGTGAGGCCTTCGACGAGAGATTCGAAACGCTCACGCGTTCCGCTACGGGACGATGAGGAGAGGCTGCGCTGTTCTCCCCGAAACCGGGATTGCGCCCGGCGGCGGCGGCGTTTCAACTCCGCGCTCCGTTTCTTCCGAAACAACCATCAGACCTCACGTCTCCATGAAGCCTACGGTCAAACCGGCCAATCCGAACTTCTCTTCCGGCCCGTGCAGCAAACGCCCGGGCTACGCGCTGAGCGCGCTTCCGACCGACATCCTCGGTCGCTCGCACCGCTCCAGTCTCGGCAAGGCCCGCCTGACGAAGTCCATCGTCGACACCAAGGCGTTGCTCGGCCTCCCGGCCGACTACCGGCTCGGCATCGTGCCTGCGTCCGACACCGGCGCGTTCGAGATGGCGATGTGGACGATGCTCGGTGCCCGCGGCGTCGACGTGTTCCACTGGGAGTCGTTCGGCGAAGGCTGGCTGACGGATATCCGCAAGCAGCTGAAACTCTCCGACGTGCGCGAATTCAAGGCTCCCTATGGCCAGCTGCCGGACATGAGCCAGTACGACGGTGCGCGCGACTGCATCTTCACCTGGAACGGCACCACCGGCGGCGTGAAGGTGCCGAACGCCGACTGGATTCCCGACAACCGTCAGGGCCTCACGTTCTGCGACGCCACCAGCGCTGTCTTCGCGATGGACCTGCCGTGGCAGAAGCTCGATGTCGTGACCTACTCGTGGCAGAAGGTGCTCGGCGGCGAGGGCGCGCACGGCGTGCTTATCCTTTCGCCCCGCGCGGTTGAGCGGCTCAAGACCTACAAGCCCGCCTGGCCGTTGCCGAAGATCTTCCGCCTCACCAAGGGCGCGGAGTTGCTCGAGGAGATCTTCGACGGCTCGACGATCAACACGCCGTCGATGATCGCCAACGAGGACTACCTCGACGCCCTCGCTTGGGCGAAGTCGATCGGCGGTCTGCCCGCGCTGATCAAGCGCAGCGAGGCCAACCTCGCGGCGTTCGAGCGCTTCGTCGCCACGCACCCGTGGATCAAGTTCCTCGCGGAGAAACCGGAGCAGCGCTCGAACACCTCGGTGTGCTTCTCCGTCGCTGCGACGCCCGACCAGGTGAAGAAGATGGTCAAGCTCCTCGAGACCGAGAAGGCCGCCTTCGACTGCGGTGCGTACAAGGACGCCCCGCCGGGACTGCGCTTCTGGTGCGGCGCCACGGTCGAGACGAGCGACATCGAGAAGCTCTTCCCGTGGCTCGAGTGGGCCTACGCCGAGGTGACGAAGGCCTGAGCGCCTCCGCCAACTGGGGACAGACTTCCGCCCGCCGGACCCGCAAGGTCGGCGGGCATTTTCGTCTTTGGGCGCTGGGGGATGCGATTGCGGTGCGTGGTGGTGGCCGCGAACAAAAAGCCCCGCGGCTTGGAGGCCGCGGGGCGAAGAGGAAAGCGCTGTTCTTGTGAACAGCGCCACTTGGATTCTAGCAGACGGGCTCAGTAGTCGCCCATGTCGCCGCCGGGGCCGCCGGCGGGCATCGCGGGCTTCTTGTCCTCCGGCACCTCGGTGATGAGGCACTCGGTGGTGAGGAGCAGGCCGGCGACCGAGCTGGAGTTCTGCAGCGCAGAGCGGACGACCTTGGTCGGGTCGAGCACGCCGGCCTTCACGAGGTCGACGTATTCGCCGGTGGCCACGTTGTAGCCTTCGGCGCCCTTACGCTTGAGCACTTCCTGCACGACGGTGGAGCCTTCGATGCCGGCGTTGAAGCAGAGCTGGCGGAGCGGCTCCTCAACGGCGCGACGGACGATCTTGGCGCCGAGCTTCTCGTCGCCTTCGAGCTTCTCGATGGCCTTGTCGAGCGCACCGATGGTGCGGAGCAGGGCGACGCCGCCACCGGCGACGATGCCTTCCTCGACCGCGGCGCGGGTGGCGTGCAGCGCGTCGTCGACGCGGTCCTTCTTCTCCTTCATCTCGGACTCGGTGGCGGCACCGACGTTGATGACGGCCACGCCGCCGGCCAACTTGGCGAGGCGCTCCTGGAGCTTCTCGCGGTCGTAGTCGGAGGTGGTCTCGTCGATCTGGCGACGGATGAGCTTCACGCGG
>JAEXPL010000143.1 GCA_023446865.1 Verrucomicrobiota bacterium
AGCTCTTCGCGCGCGACGCCGAACTCACCCGCCAGTTCCACACCGAGCTGCTGGGCGGGAAGTGGAACCACATGATGGACCAGACGCACATCGGCTACACCTACTGGCAGCACCCGCCGCTGAACCGCAAGCCGGCGGTCTCGGACGTGCAGATCGGCGACCGCGCGGAGCGCGGCGTCCTTGTGGAGCACGGCGAGCGGCCGCGCTGGGGCTGGCTGGATGTCGAGGCTGACTGGAGCTTCACCCATGCGCTGCCGCCGGCCGACTGGAGCAACGACCAGCGGCCCTACGTCGAGGTCTTCAACCGCGGCAGCCAACCGCTGCGGTACACACTCACGCCGAAACAGGAGTGGCTTCGCCCCGCGAAACGCGAGGGCACGATCCAGTTCGAGGAGCGGATCGAGATTGCCGTCGACTGGAAGAAGGCGCCGCCGGGTCGCAGCGTGGGCGAGCTCGTGATCGCGGGCGCCGGCAGCGAGTACACCGTGACGTTGCCGATCCGCAACGAGCAGCCGGTCCTCGCCGGTGCCGTGGAGAACAACGGCGTCGTTGCCATCGAGGCGGCGTGTTTCGACCACGTGCAACAAACCGCCGCGGCGCGCTGGATCACCGTGCCGAACCTTGGGCGCACAGACTCGGCGGTCACCATCGCGCCGACCACCACCGCCAGCTGCACGCCCGGGGCGGACGCGCCGCGGCTGGAGTACGTCTTCACGTTGCTCGACGACGCGGCCGGGGTCTCCGTCAACGCCCACGTTTCGCCGACGCTCAATTTCCGAAAGGGGGAAGGGCTGCGGTTCGCGGTCGCGATTGATGACGGCGCGCCGCAGATCATCAACATCAACGAGGGCGAGGACGTGCCCGACTGGAAGTATCCGAAGTGGTGGAACGACGCGGTGGGCAACCGCATCAAGATCAAGTCCACCGCGCGGCAGCCCCTCGCCGCCGGCCGGCACACGCTAAAGGTGTGGATGATCGACGCCGGTGTGGTGCTCCAACGCTTCGTGATCGATGCCGGCGGCCTGAAGCCGACCTACCTCGGGCCGCCCGCGAGCCGGCGCGTTGCCGAGACTGCGGCGCGCTGAGTCCGTGGGGCGGAACACCAACGGACGACAGAAGGTAACGAAGGTAACGAAGGGAACGAAGGTGGACGGCGTTGCCCCCAACGCCGTCGCGTGCGCGAGCTTTCGCGGACGGTATCTGTATGCGGACAGCCGCTGGCTGTCGCGGGCTGAGCCTCCGACCCGCTTGGGGGCAAGCGGGTCCACCTGAACTCGGGCGTCGGCTCTCTCGCCGTCCGCCGGCCCCTCAGGGCAGCTTGGCCTGGATCAGTTTGCTGACGGAGCCGAAGTCGATGAGGCCGGCCTGCGGGTGCTTCTTGAGCGCACCCATGACCTTGCCCATCTCCTTGCGCGAGGCGGCGCCGGTCTCGCGGATCACCTCGTCGACGATCGCGGCGAGCTTCGCCTCGTCGAGGCCCTGCGGGAGGTATTTCTCGAGGAGCTTGATCTCGTTGGCGTTGGTGGCGGCGAGATCGGCGCGGCCGCCCTTCTCGAACTCGGCCTTGGCCTCGGTGAGCGTTTTGACGGACTTCCGGAGCACGGCGGTGACGAGGGCGTCGTCGATCGGCTTGTTCTGGTCCATCGCGGCGCGCTGGATGGCGGCGTCGGTGGTGCGTAGGGCGAGGGCGGTGACGGAGTCGCGGGCCTTGAGGGCGGTGACGATGTCGGCGCGGAGCTGCTCGTAGATGGTGGCCATGGAAGGAGGGCGGCGTGGGGTTCAGGGCGCGGCGTCGGCGGGGGCCGGGGCCTTGGGTGCGGCGGCGGGAAGCGTCGGGGTGTCGATCCGGATCTCGAAACGGTGCACGACCTTGGACGCGACGCCCTGCTGGCGCTTGAGCGCGGGCATGAAGAACGTGTTTTCGATCCCCTTGATGGCCGCCTTGGCGAAGGCGCGGTCGGTGGCCTCGGTGCATTGCACCTCGGAGGTGAAGCCGGTGGCCTCGACGATGAACTCGAGGACGGCGTAGCCCGGCTGGCCCCACTGCTTCCATTGTTCCGGGTAGTTGATGATGATGGGCGATACCGGGACAGCCAGGCGGTCGGGTTTGAAATCGGCCGGGAAACGACGGCTGAAGCGCGCCTCGCGCTTGTAGGGCACGGGTGTCGCGGGGTCGGATTTGGCCGTGGCGGCGACCGCGGTGCCGAGGAGAGCGAGGAGGACCAGGAAACGGAAGAGGGAGGCGGACTTCATCAGCACTCCGGTTTGGCGGGCGGCACGGCGCGGCGCGAGGACGTTTTACGCGGCGGGGCGGGGTCGCGGGCGGGCGGAGGTATCTGGCGTGGCCGGAAAGGCAGAGTCCCCGGCGCCGCAGCGAACCGGGGGCCACGATCCGGAGGCCGAGCCGGAGCTCGGCGTTCCCGGGGCGCGCGGGCAACTACTGGAGGTTGAAGACGACGCGCGGGACGGTGGTTTCACCGGCGGCGGGCGGGACGCCGGCGGGGGCGAGGAACACGCGGGCGGGATCGATGCCGCCTTTGGCGAGAAGGTATTCCTGGATGCGCCGGGCGCGCTGGGCGGCGAGATCGGCAAATTCGGAATCCGTGGGGGTGATCGTGGCGAGCACGTGGGCTCGCAGTTCCTCGGGGGTGAGGGTGGCGGGTGATGGTGGCGTGGTGGTGGCGGTGGACGCGGCGGTCTTCGTGGTTGGCACCGGGTGTTGGCTGGCCGTGGCCGGTGCGGAGGGCGGAGGCTCGACGAAGAGCCGGCGGAAGGTGCGGACGACGAGGTTGGGTTTCGTCTTTCGAGTTTCAGGTTGCGGGGCGCGGCTGACCGTTTGCGCGGCGGCATCGCCGCTCTTGGCGAGCGGCGCCACGGTGGATGCGGCGTCGGGCGCCGCGGGCGGGCAGCGCTCGGCGTGGAGGACGGCGAGGAAGCGGGCGCTGTCCTCGGGCGTGAGCTGGATCGTGGCCGGATCGATCGCCGCGGTGGTGGTGGCGGCGAGCTCGCGCAGCTTCCGGGCGCGGAGCAGGGTGTCGAGCTGGGCGGTGCGCAGGCCGGCGAGATCGAGTTCGCGTTGCGGCTGGCTGGAGATCTCGAGGCTGAGGCCGGGGCGCTCGGTGAGGGCCTTGGCGAGACCGTCGAGGCGGGCGAGGGCCTCGGGGTCGAGTTCGGCGGAGCCGGTGGTGAAGTCGACGGCGCTGAGGTCGTGCCCGCCGCCGAAGAGGCCGCCGAGCAGGGAGAACGGCGCGGTGGCCGCCTTCACCACCAGGTTGCCCAGCGCGTGCCAGACGAGCTTGCCGTACTTGAAGTCCGGATCGTCGAGGTTGCCGCGGATGGGCAGGTCGATGGGGATGCGGCCGTCGCGGTCGCGGAGGATGGCGAGCGCGAGCTTGAGCGGGAGTTTGACGGCGTCGGGGCTCTCGACGGTCTGGCCGAGGTAGAACTGGTCGAGCGCGACCTTGTTCTCGGCGACGAGCTCGCGGGCGGAGAGGTGGTAGGCGAGATCGAGGCTGAGCTTGCCCTTGTCGATGGTGTAGCCGGCGAACTTGCCGGAGTACGGGGTGAAGGGCGGGAGCTCGATGCCGGTGAAGGTGACCTTGAGGTCGGTGAAGGCGTCGCCACTGAGTGGGTTGATCTGGCCACTGATCTTGAGCGGCGCGAGGCCGAGACGACCGGAGAGGTCGACGTCGGCGCGGGCGAGCTGCTCGGAGGAGAGGCCGGAGATCGTGCCGCCGAAATCGGTGAGCTCGGTGGTGAACGCGGGCGAGACGGAGCGATCGCTGGCGATGAGGCGTGCGCCGGAGAGTGTGACGCGGGCGATGGTGATCTGTGGTCGCACGGCGGCAGCGGCTTCAGGGCTCGTGGTGGTGGCTGCGCTCGTCGTCGGCTGCGCAGTTTCCGCGGGCGCTGCCGCGGGTTGCTTGAGAATGGCGGTGAGGTTGAGGCGCTTGTCGGCAAAGACGATGGCGCGGGCGAAGGGCTCCTTCACCGCGATCTCGTCGAGCGCGACGGCGAGCGGCCGGGTGGTCGCGCGGAGGTTGATGAACGCGAGATCGGTGAAGCCGAGGAGAGGTTCGGAGAACTCGGCGTCGACGGCGGTGAAGGCGGCGACGCCGGCATCGCCGGTGAAGCGGAGGTCGGGGGCGCCGTCGGCGGCGAGGGCGAAGGTGTCATGGCCCTTGGCGCGGGCGGCGCCGCCGGTGAGCAGGATGTCGAGGAAGGGCGCGAGGTACGGGTCGAGCGGACGTAGCGCGATGTCGGCGACATCGACCTGGAGGTCGGCGGCGAGGGGCTGCGGCGTGACGGTGCCGTCGACGGCGATGCGGCCGGCGCCGTTCCAGCGCAGCGCGGTGGCGAGGGCGATCGGTCGGTCGAGCTTCGTGCTGGCGCCGGTGAGCTTGAGGCCGAGCTGGTCGATCGTGAGGGCGACGGGGCGCGGGGTGGTGAGGTCGTGCAGGCGCAGCGTGGCGTTGGCGATCTCGAGGCTGCCGAGGGTGGCGGAGAAGGGCAGCGTCGTAGCGGCGGTGGACTCTGTGGTTGGAGTGGACGCGGTGGATGCCGGGGTGGCGGCGGAAGTCGGCCCGGGCGCGACGGAAGGTTGAAGCAGGGCGAGCCAGTCGATGGTGGCGTCGGCGCGGCGGGTGGCGGAGAGATCGGCGTCGCGTACAAGAATTGTGGCGATGACGGCTTCCTGCTTGGCGGAGTCGGCGACGAGGCCGGAGAGCTCGACGAGCGGGACGCTGGCCAGCGGCGTGGTGGCGCCGCGGGCGGCGAGCTTAAGGTCGGCGACGGTCACGTGGCCGTTGCGGAGGCGGAGGACCGGGGTGGCGGCGGCGAGGTCGAGCTCGTAGTCGAGAGCGACGCCGAGGCGGCCGGAGAGGACGTCGAGCTGGTGAAGGTCGCGGTGGAACGCGGCGTACTTGGGCAGACTGATGTCGGTGACGGCGAGACGGCCGGCGGAGCCGAGCGGATCGAAGGTGAGGCTGCCCTGCCACGCAAACTGCTCCCCGGCTTCGGTGGCGGCGGCGAAGGTGTAGGCGCCGGCGCGGTTGGGCCGGGTGGTGAAGTCGACGAGCTCGAACGAGGTCGGCCCGAACGTGGTGGAGAACGGCGCACTGCGGGCCTTGTCGGCGTAGGTGAACTCGCCCGCGGCGACCCGCAGGTGGTCGATCGCGATGGGAGGAGGGGCGGCTGGTCGGGCCGGAGCCGGCGTCGCGGCGGGCGCCGGCGCGAGGAGGTCGGCGATGTTGAGCGAGCCGTCGGCCTCGCGGTAGAGACGGGCGCGGGGACGAGTGAGGGCGATCTCGTCGAAACTCCAGGCGAGGCGGACGAGCGAGGTCGAGGGCGCAAAGTTGACGTAGAGCTCGTCCCAGCCGGCGAACTCGGCGCCGTCGTGGGCGGTGACCGCCAGACCGCGGATGGTGACGGAGAAGGTCCAGGGGTTGACGCGTACCTGCGTCACGGCGACGGGGCGCCGCAGGGCGGCGGTGCCCTGCTTGACCAACTGCTGCTTCACGACGACCGGGGCGACGAAGAAGCCGGCGAGCGAGTAGGTGGCGAAGAGGCCGACCGCCCAGAGCAAGGGACGGCGGCGCTGCCGCAGACGGGAGACGATAGTGGCGTGCATGGCGGAAGGGGGAAGGAGGCCGATCGGGCGTTCTCGGCGAGCAGGAAACTACGCGGTGGCGCGGCCGTCGCGAATCCGCGGAGCGACGGATCGACGGAAGCGGAGGAGGTCGGAAACTGGGCGGAGGGCGTCGCCTCCTTGGCTTCGCTTGATCGCTTGTCCGAGGTGGACGGCGTTGCCCCAAACGCCGTCGGGTGCACGGGCCGCAGCGGACGAACGCTCGGCGCCCGAGCGGGTGCTTCTGTCAGCCACGGTTCGAGTCCCCGACCCGCTTGGGGCAAGCGGGTCCACCCGCAAGCGGCAGATCAATGGGCGGACGGCACGAGGCGACGCCCGGAGCGGGCGTTTCGTTCTACCTGCGGAAGAATCCTCGAGAGAAACGTCCGACCAACGGAACGATCGCGTCACGCCTGGGCGGCGTAGGCGGGCCGGCCCTCCGGAGCTCAACGAGCGAAGGAGGGATCGAGGTCGAGGCGGAAGTACGCGCGGGCGTTGGCGAAGCAGATGTTGCGCACCATGCCGCCGACGAGTTCGCGATCGTGCGGGATCTCGCCCTTCTCCATCTCGGCGCCGAGGAGGTTGCAAAGCGTGCGGCGGAAGTACTCGTGGCGCGCGTAGCTGATGAAGCTGCGCGAGTCGGTGAGCATGCCGACGAAGCGGCTGAGCAGGCCGAGATTGGAGAGGGCGTTGAGCTGCCACTCCATCGCCTCCTTCTGGTCGAGGAACCACCAGCCGCTGCCGTATTGGATCTTCCCCGGCACGGTGCCGTCCTGGAAGTTGCCGATCATGCAGGCGAAGGCGTAGTTGTCGGCCGGGTTGAGGTTGTAGAGGACGGTGCGCGGGAGCTCGTTGGTGGAGTCGAGCGTGTTGAGGTAGCGCGAGAGGGCGACGGTCTGCGGGAAGTCGCCGATGGAGTCGAAGCCGGTGTCGGGCCCGAGGGTGGAGAGGAGGCGGGTGTTGTTGTTCCGGAGGGCGCCGAGGTGGAGCTGCTTGGTCCAGCCGCGCTTGGCGTCCCAGCGGCCGAACTCGAGCATCATGAAGGAAATGAACTTCGCGACCTGCTCGCGGTTGGCGGCCTGGCCGGCACGGGCGGCGTCGAAGATGGCCTTGGCCTCGGCGGCGGTGCAGGGCTCGGCGAAACACTGCTCCATGCCGTGGTCGGAGACGCGGGCGCCGACGGCGTGGAAGTCGGCATGGCGCCGGTCGAGGGCGGCGAGGAAGTGGTCGAAGGTGGCGACGGGCGACTTCGCGGCGGCGGCGAGCTTCTCCAGCCACGTGTTGAAGGCCGCGGGCTGGTCGACGATGAGGGCCTTGTCGGGCCGGAAAGTCGGATACACGCGGGTCTTGAGCCCGGAGGCGCGGATCTGCTCGTGGGTGGCGAGCGAGTCCGCCGGGTCGTCGGTCGTGCAGATGACGGCGACCTTGTCGGCGGCGAGGATGTCGTGGATGCGCAGGGTGGCGAGGCGCTCGTTGGCGACCTGCCAGATGCGGTCGGCGTTGGCGGGGTTGATGAGGCAGTCGAGGCCGAAGTAGCGCTTCAGCTCGAGGTGCGACCAGTGGTAGAGCGGGTTGCGCAGGGTGTGCGGGACGGTGGCGCACCAGGCGTCGAACTTCTCGCGCGGAGTGGCGTTGCCGGTGACGAAGCGCTCGTTGGTGCCGTTGGCCCGCAT
>JAEXPL010000288.1 GCA_023446865.1 Verrucomicrobiota bacterium
GTGCAGCGCAGCCAGTGCATCGTGAGGATCAGGGGCAGCCAAACTCGCCCGGGCCGCCCTTCCCACGCGAGACGCCCGTTGCCAGTCTCGCCGCGATCCGCTCACCTCCTCGCAATGTCCGACTCCAGCCCGCGCTCCGAATTCCTCCAACACCTCCGCTCCGCCCTCGCCGACGGCTCGTTCGTCCGCCTCATCTTGGGCAAGCCGCGGGCCGGCCAGCTCCTCGTCAAGATCACCGCCGAACACGTCGCCACCGCCCGCGGCACACGTCTCCAGCTGCATTTCCGCGAACGCCAGCGCGACCTCACCAAGCCCGCCGACGCCGCCGCGATCGTCGACACCTTCGAGCTGCACGTGGGCGACGCCCTCGGCTCCGCCCACCTCTACACCGCGACCACGCTCTGGCAGTTCGAGCTCAACAAGAAGGGCGAAGCCCGCCTCACCAGCGGCCGCCTCGCCACGGGCGCCGCTCCCGCCGGCCCCGCACCGCACGACCGGCCGAAACACCGCGAGATCGCCCCAGCCGACACCCCCTGGCTGCAAACCCTCGGGCTCGCCGGCGCCGACGGCCGTATCCGCGCCGACGCCACCGACAAGTTCCGCCAGATCAACCGCTACGTGGAGCTGCTCCTCCCCCTCTGCGAACAAGCCGGACTCGCCGCGCGCGACACCGTCCGCGTCTTCGACATGGGCTCGGGCAAAGGCTACCTGACCTTCGCCGCCTGGCACGCCCTCACCCGCTCGCTCGGCCGCCGCGCCGAGGTCACCGGCATCGAGGCGCGCCCCGAACTGGTCGGACTCTGCAACGCCGCCGCCCTCGCCGCCCACTGCGAGGGCCTGAGTTTCTCCTCCGGCCGCATCGTCGACGCCGCCGTGCCCGCCGTCGATGTCCTCATCGCCCTCCACGCCTGCGATACGGCGACCGACGAGGCGCTATTCCGCGGCATCCGCGCCGACGCCGCCCTGATCGTGGCCGCGCCCTGCTGCCACAAGGAGATCCGCCCGCAGCTGCGCGCGCCCGCCGAGCTCGCCGCCCTCGCCCGCCACGGCATCTTCGCCGCTCGTCTCGCCGATATGGTGACCGACTCGCTCCGCGCCCTCCTCCTCGAAGCGCACGGTTACCAGGTGAAGGTCTTCGAGTTCATCGACGCCGCCCACACCCCGAAGAACACCATGCTCGCCGCCGTCCGTCGCCCCCGCCCCGACGAGCCCGCCGCCGCCCGCGCCCGCGCCGAGTTCGCCGCGCTGAAGGCCCGCTTCGGCATCGAACGCCAGCACCTCGAGACCCTCCTCGCCACGCCCGCCGCGCCCGCGGTCTGACCCACCGGCAACCGCTCACCGTCCACCGTCTACCGGTTTCCAGTTTCCGGTTTTCAGCCATCCGTCCTCTGTCATCCGTCATCTGCCCTCTGTCGTCCGTCCACCATCCACCGTCCACCGGTTCCTCCCGTGCGCCCCGACTTCGCCCTGCTCGAACGCCTCCGTAACCGCTTCCTCGATGCTCCCGCCGAGGGCGGCGACTACTGGGAGTCGACCGAACTCCTCGCCACCTACGACACGACCTTCGCCGAACGCATCGGTTGGAAATGGGACGCCGTGCTCGCCGAGCGCCGGGCGCGCCGCTGGGCGCCGCCGGCCGGCGGCGCCGGGCTCGATTGGGGCTGCGGTAGCGGTGTCGCCGGCCGCCGCGTGCTCGCCGCCTTCGGCGCGGGCCATTTCTCGCGACTGGTCGTGCACGACCGTTCGGCGCTCGCCCGCCGGTTCGCCGCCGAGCGCGCCACCGCCGCCTTCCCCGGCCTCGCCGTCGAACAGGCGCCCGACTGGGGCGACGTCGCGCCGGCCCAGCCCTTCACCCTCGTGCTCCGCCACGTGCTCAACGAACTGCCGCCCGCCGAGAGCGCGGCCCTGCTGAAGCTCGTGCGCCGCGCCGCCGCCGTCATCTGGGTCGAGCCGGGCACCAGCGACGTGGCCCGCACCCTCGTTACGCTCCGCGAGGAACTGCGCGCCGAGTTCACCGTCGTCGCCCCCTGCACCCACGGCGCCGCCTGCGGCCTGCTCACGCCGGAGAACCAGCGCCATTGGTGCCACCACTTCGCACGGCCGCCGATCGAGGCGTTCACCGATGCGTTCTGGTCGGAGTTCTCGCTCCGCCTGAGCATCGACCTGCGCAGCCTGCCCTACAGCTTCCTCGTGCTCGACCGTCCGGTCGCCGCCCGCACCACGCCCTCCGTCGCCGGAGAATGGTCACGCATTCTCGGCGAGCCGCGCGAGTACAAGGGCCACTTCAAGATCCTCAGCTGCGAGACCGCCGGCGTCACCGAACGCATGCTCCAGCAGCGCGACGACAAGCCGCTCTTCAAGGCCCTCCGCCGCGGCGTGCCCGCGCCACCGCTCTTCGCCTGGCAGTTGCGCGACGGGAAGATCGCCACCGGACGCCACTGGTCCTCGCCCGACGCCGCAGCGAGCGGCGCCTCATCGGAAACGGCCCCGTCCGAGCCGGCAGAGTAGCCCCCGCCCGCCCCACATTCCGAACAGGTAACCGCCGCATCGTCCGGTGGCGCTGCCCGCGGGCGCGGCGAACGTGCGCGAAGACGCAAATCCGTGTCGCGGTCGGACAGAATTCTGCGTCCTCGCCTCCCCTGGGAACGCCGAGCTCCAGCTCGGCTCCGTTGTACCGCAACTGGACGGCGGAGGTAGTCCCGCCACGCCCGAGACACCGCAGAGCACGCACAGACCGCACAGGGTTCAACCAAACGGTGGCTCGTTCCTCCGGACGGACCTACAGACAGCTACCGATCTGCTCCGATGAGCTGAAATCCATCGTGTCGTTCAGTACCCCGCCGCATCGGCCAGACGGAACTCCGATCCGAGCACCGCGCGCTGTTGTTTCTCATCGAAGCGCACGGTCATCCATTGTCCGCCGCCTTGCTTGTTCAGAATCAACACTCGGCCATACGCAGGATGGGCAGCGTAAGCTTTCGGAAGCTCGGCCGTTGTCTCGAATCCGTACTTCGGATCGGTCAGAAGTGCACCTTCCTCGGTCTTCCGCCCATCGATGCCGACAATGAAATCCGGGAAGAAGCCACGCCCGTCGGCCAACACCACCTGCACACTCCACGGCTTGTGCGGCAGATTGCGGTGCCACCAACGCACGACCCCGAGCGAATCACCGTCGAGCAGTTGGGCGAAGTCCCGTTCCCAGCCGTTGAGGTCGTCGGGGACGGCTCGGTAGATATTGAGCCGCGAAGTGGTCAGCGGTGTCTCGCTTGCCAGTTCGTCCGGCAAAGGTTCCTCGGCTGGCTCTACGACGAAGTGCGCCGCAAGCGCGGCCTTTTGAGCCTCGTGCAACAGCTCAGGGTGACAGGCGAGGATCACATGAAGCATGTGGCTCACCTTCTCTCGGTCGTGCGCCTCATCGAGGCCCATCTCCCGCAACGTGTCGCCGAGCTTGCGCAATAGCGCCCGTCGCAGTTCGCGCGGGTCAAAGCTCTCGTTGCGCGTGAGCGCCTTGTACGCGAGCCGCGCTGCCTGCTCCGGGTCCAGCGCAGCCTGCGTAAACTCGATCTCCATCTGGCTCGTGAAGACTTCCAGCGTCTTCTTCTCCACCTTCACCTTCGCCGCCAGCGCGCGCACGATGTCCGCCGACCCGACAATGAACCGTTGCGCACAGTCCTCCTCCGTCGCCTCGTTGTCCGGGGAGACGACTTGAGTCTTGAAATGGCGCGGCGCATCGGCGCGCAACGCATAGAGATAGCGACCGTTCTTGCGCGCCGGGGCGCCGGTCGCGGCCCGCTCTTCGCCACCGCCTTCAGCTGCCGGATCCGCAAAATCCCCCGTCAGCAACTCGAGTACGGAGACCGTCGGAACGCCCTGCCGGGTATCGCCATCGTTGCACGGCGCCGCTCCGCTGCCCGTTGCCGGCTGCTCTTCGCTCATCAACGTGAAAAGCTGCGACTGACCGCCGGGGCCGAGTACCTGCACCTGCGACTGGCCACCGACATTCACGATGGCCGTCGTCGGGCTGACCTTTGCGTACTCGGTCTGCACGCGGTTGATCCGCTGCCCGGCAAGATCGAGTCCGGTCTGCGTCTCTGCGTCGGCAAGAAACACATACCCATAGCGCAACGCCTCCGGCAGCGTCCCCGCTCTCGCCCGCGCCTGCAGTTTGCGGTGCACACGCAGGATACGGCCGACGAGTTGCACGCCGAAGTCCTCGTCGCGTGCCGCTCGCATGGACACCAGCGCGAAGGCGCGGGGCGCGTCGAATCCGAGCGCGACCGCCATCTTGAAGATCAAAACCTCCCGCGCTTCGTCGTTGGCCAGCGCCAGCAGGCCGCTGTCGGGCTCATCCGCGGTGTGCACCGCGATCTGCTCCTCGGTGAACCCTTCCTTGAGCAATCGCTCCTTCGCCCGGTCCACGCTCTTGCCGTTGGAGTCCACCTGCACGAGCAGCAACGGCGTGAGCGCCACTCCGAGCTTCTTCAGCTCCGCCTTCACCCGGCGATGCAGTGCCGCGCCATCACGCAACGCCGTGGTCTCGAAATCCACCAGCGCCTGCTGCGCCTCCTCGGCGAAATAGGCCGCGCACTTGATGCCCGGTTTGATCAGGCCCTCCGCCACCGGTTCGCCACGGCCGATCACGATACGATTGATCCGTGCCAGACCGAGCGTGCTCTGGAACCTCGCGACGTCTTCGTCGTCCGGCGTTGCGGTGACCAGCAACGTGTACTCCGGTCGCAGCGCCTCGCGGAAGAATTTCAACGCCTGCGTCTCGCCGCTCTTCCCAAAGAATCCGTGATGGGCTTCGTCGACCACCACGCCGATCCGCAGCCCTTGGTCACGCAACGAATCCAGTAGCTCCTCGACCGTCAGGTTCTGTTCCCCGCGTTTGTGGACATTCCGCTTGTCCTTGGCCTTGGTCGCCACCGTCTGCCACGTGGTCACGAACACGTCGCCGGCCTTGCTGTCGGCCGCTTGCCGGTCCTCGCTCATCTCGCGCAACCGCAGCCCGGGCAACTCCGCTCGCAACGCCGACGCCGTCTGCCCGACCACGCCCTTGAAGGGCGCAAACCAGAACCACACGACCCGATCGACAGCGGAGAAGCGCTCCAGCAGATGCCCCGCGACCAACGTCTTGCCCGCCCCGGTCGGCGCCTCAATGAGCACCGAGCCGTGGTGACCAAGCGCCACCGCGCGCCCCGCGGCATCCGCCCCGGCCGCAACCAGCAACCGGCGACACTCGCCGAAGATCGCGAGCCCGCTCGCGATGGCGTTTTCCTGGAACGGACGTGGGGAAAGACGGCTCATGGGCGCGGGGAGTTCAGTTCGAGATTGAGCCGGAAACGCCGCGTTAGCGTGTCGGCGACCGGTTGATGCGCGATGTGGCTGGAACGCAGATGCTGCCGCAGCGTCTGCGGCTGCCACGAGTAGAGCACAACCTCGCCCGCGGCCGCACAGCGCTGCCGCAACGTCTCAACGATGCGCTGGTCGAAACGAGGCACGTAGACGACGGCGAAATCCTCGTCTCCCGCCCAGAGGAAGGGCGCCTTGGCGTAGGGCATCAGCGTTTCGCAATGGATGAGCTGGAGCGCAGCCCAAACCAGGGCGTGGTCCAGTTCCAGCAGTTGCCCCTGCGGCACTCGATGCGTGCGCAGGTAGGCGAAGTCGCCACCGATCCCCGACACGACGGAACCATCGCGCCCGGTGTAGCCCCGCATCACGCGGCGCAACCGCTCGGCGCACACGTCGCGGCATAGGTTCTTCTCCGGTTCGTCGGTCGTCGCCTCGGTGCTGGAGACGAGGATGAAACGCCGCCGTCCGCCATCCTCGGTGTTAAGCTTCTGCACCGCATGCCCCGTCGTGCCGGAGCCGGCGAAGAAATCGAGGACGATATCGTCGGGGCCGCAGACGATTCGGAGCACTCGCTCGATCAACCGCACCGGCTTAGGCGTAGAAAACGCAGTCTGTGTACCGAAAATGTCCTGTACTTCCTTCCGCGCCTCGTCGGTATGGCCGACTTCCTCGTGCGGCCACCATGTCCATGGGACAAAACCGTCTACTTCGGACAGGTAGCGAATCGCGCTTGGCTGCGAGGCCCCATCCTTTCCCCACCAGATTCGCCCTCGCGCCTCCAGCTTCCGGAATTCGGATTCGACCATCGACCAGCATCGTCCTTCCGGCGGCTCGTGGATTTTTCCTGACGGCGATGTGACCTTGTACATCTGATTCGGGCGATATCCCTGCGC
>JAEXPL010000196.1 GCA_023446865.1 Verrucomicrobiota bacterium
AGAGAAGCGGGTCGTTGTGTTCTCCGGTTCCGTCCTGCGTACGTTCATCGGTCGGCGGGCCGGCCTGGAATCGACCCTGGCGACGGTTTGCATCAGGAGATCGAGATTGAAATCGCAGGCGTGAAAGGTAAGCGACCGACGGGGTGCCTTGTAGACGGGTCGTAATGGTGACCAATCTGAAGGGGTGTTCGTAGACTGCCGTCGTAGTGGCGACTACTACGAGAGGAGTTACGAGACAGCCGGGGGCTCCCAGTTGGCGGGCAGGAGCGCGGCGAGGTCGTCGTGGTTGGTCATCTTGGGCAGGCGGGCGAGGACGTCGCGCAGGTACGCGAGGGGATCCTTGCCGTGGCGCTGGCAGGTGATGAGCAACGAGTAGATGATGGCGATGCGGGGGCCGGCGTCAGGGTGCCCGACGAAGAGCCAGTTCTTCGCGCCGAGTTTGGTGGGGCGAACGGCGTTCTCGACCAGGTTGTTGTCGAGCCGGGTGCGGCTGTGGCGGCAATGGGCGACGAGCGGCTCCCAGTGCGCGAGCAGGTAGCCGCAGGCCTTGCCGAGCTTGGATTGGTTGAGGTGCGTGGTGCGCAGGCCGGTGGCGATCTTCTTCAACCAGTAGAGCGGCCGGGCAAAATGCTTCTCCCGCAGTGCGGCGCGTCCTTCGGTGACGCCGGCTTCATCCCAGCGGCGTTCGCAGGCGTAGAGTTAGCCGATGATGCGCAGCATCACGCCGGCGGCCTTGGGGCTGTCCTGGAGCGCCTCGAAGAAGCCGCGGCGGGCGTGGGCCCAGCAGCCGACCCACTCAACGCCGGGATGGGCGGTGGCGAAGGCCGGATACGCGCCGTAGGCGTCGGATTGGAGCAGCCCGACGAAGTTGCCCAAGAGAGCCTCCAGCTCCGCGTGCCGGCGGGAGTTGGCCCAGCGGAAGACGGTGTCGCCGCTGGGATCGTCGGCGACCCAGAGGTAACCCTGCACGGTGCTGCCGGGCTGATCGGGGTCCTGGCAACGGATCGGCGTCTCGTCGACCTGCAGGTAACCGCGGGCGAGGAGTTGGTGCAGGAGCAGCTTGTGCAGCGGTTCGAGCAGATCGGCGACCACGGCCACCCACTCGCCGAGGGTCTGGCGGGAGATCCGCGCACCCCAGCGGGCGAGCATCTTTTCCTGACGGAAGAGCGGGAGGTGGTCGACGAACTTGGCGATGATGACCCAGGCGAGCAGACCGGCGGAGGCGTACCCGCCGACCACGGGGCGCGCCGGCGCGGGCGCGAGAACGGGCGGAAGGCTGCGCTCGGCCTTGCGGCGGAACTTGGGACGGACGATCTCGCGCCTGAACAGCTGCGGGGCGACGATATCGACCTCGAAGGTGCGTTCCTCGCCGATCTGCTCGAAGGCCTCCGGCTCGGCCTGCACCTCGGCGGGCACGAGGACGATCGTCTCCTTCACGGGCAGGTGCGCGAAGGTCTCGGCCGGCGTGGGCCGCGGGGCACGCGGGCCCTTCTCGCGCTGGTAGGTGATCGTCTCCACCGGCCGCGCGGGAGCGGGCGTCGCGGCGGCGTCCAGGGCGATGAGCTGCTGGGCGCGGTCGAGCGTCTCGCTCTTGCCCGGGCCGAAGAGCTGGCGCTTGAACCAGTCGAGCAGGTCGCGCAGCGCCTTGTTCTCGCCGCGCAACAGCTCGAGGTCCCGCGCCAGTTGGGCGGGATCGGCGAGGTGGTCGGCGGCGGTGGGCATGTCCAGTGTATCTTAGCAAAGGACACGCCAGCGCCGCGGGCTGGACGATTTTTGTGCCGTGTTTTTGCGGCGCGCCAACTGCGCCGCGCTCAGCGTTCGTACCACGCCTTGGGCGTGCCGTCCTTGAGGTCGATCCCACCCAGGATCAGCGCGAGCGCCTCGGGCGTGAAGGCGAGCTTGGGTTTGCCGGTGTCGGTCGGCCAACTGAAGCGGCCCCGGTCGAGTCGCTTGGCCAACAGCCACACGCCGGTGCCGTCCCAGTAGAGCAGCTTGAGCCGCGTGCGGTCCTTGTTGATGAAACCGAACACGGCGCCGCTCTTGGGGTCCTCGCCGAGTCGCTCGGCGGCGGCCGACCACAGGCCGTTGAACTGCTTGCGCATGTCGACCGGCTCCAGCGCCAGGAAGATGCGCGTGGCGGAGGTGAAGGGCAGCATGGGTCAGCGACGCAGAGCGCGGACCAGCGCCGCCAGTTCCTCGACCGCGCCCCCGCGCACGGCGGTGCCGTCGGGCAGTTGCACTTCCAGCCGCGGGCCCGCCGGACTCGCTGGCGATTGCGGCCAGGACACCTGCGCGAAACGCACCGCCGACGCGAGCGTGCCCTTGTTCGCCTGCTGCACCCAATGCGCGAACGTCGGGTAACGCAGCCCCTCGCGCCGCGCGAACGCCGCTTGCGTCAACCCGCTGCGCCGCCACGCCTCCACGTGCTCGGCGCGGCGGCCGGCCGGCGTGATCCGCCGCCCGCGCCCGTCGCGCTGCTCCCCGGTCTCGATGATCTCCGTGCTGATCGCGTGCTTGTTCACGCCAGCGATCTTACCGCCTTCAGCTCTCGCCGCCTACGGGGCACCCCGTCGGTCGCTTACGAATCAGCAGTGGGGCAACCAGATAGACCCATTGGTTCTGCTGAAAAGCAGGGTCTGCGCTGTACCAAGGCCATTTCGGGGATGCATTCGCCCCCACCCCAACTGCGATCGAGATACTGGAAATGCGAATCTGGTCGAAAAGAATGAGCGAAGGAACGCGGAACAAGAGGCGGTTCAACAGCGCAACCTTCGCGCGCTCCGCGGCACGCCTATGTTCGGGCAACTCTTCGACGCCCGAGAGGAACTGTGCCACGCCATCCCGCAGATCAGGAGTCGACACGCTTGAGATCCCCCAAAGCCGGAAGAGAACATAATCTCTAGACTCATCATCCGAGACGCTGAACCACGAGGGGATATCTTCGAGCGCTGCCTGAACTCGTTCAGCATCGGACTGCCCGACTCGGAATAGCTCAACGGTGCTTTGAACATCCGCTGCGTATGCCGCCAAACCGAGAAAGAAGAATACGCTCAGGAATATCGATTTCATGGGACGCCTTCGGGAATAAAAGACATTGGAGATCGCTGGCGGCTGAGGTGGCCCCATCCGTGAGACAGCGGGACGATCTGGGTAGTTATGGTTCGAACAGGAGAGCAAATACTTCGAGTGGGGCTGAGGAGAAGGAGCCGAAGACGTCATGCTTTGACTTCTGAAAAGGCAGACCACGTCGAGCACGGTACGCTCCTGTTGCGCCTTCTCTGGATCCGCTCCCTCACCTCGCGCGCCCCTGCAGTTCCACCACCACCGGGCGCGCGGTTTCTCCGATTCGCTCCACCGCAAACGCGGCGAGATCCTCCGGCAAGCTGGCGCGAAAAACGTGCTGCGCACCGGCCAGCGTGAGGTCGATCTCGGCACAATGCAGGGCCTGGCGCCGCAGCAGCAGCCGGCTCTCGAGCGCGGGCGTCCAGCCGGTGTCGATGAACTCGAGGTAGAGCCGCTGGTCGGGGCCGTAGATTTTGTCGCCGACGAGCGGGTGCCCGAGCCACTGGGCATGCGCGCGGATCTGGTGCTTGCGCCCCGTCTCGGTCGTGACCCGCGCCAGCGTGAATCCGCCGCCGATCGCGAGCGGCGTGAAGTGCGTCACCGCCGGTTTGCCCTCACCGACCGGCACCACGCCGGTCTTCGCCGTCACCGGGCCGCTGAAGTCCGGGCCAAGCGGTTGGTCGACGAGCGTCTCGCCGGCCAGTTGGCCCACGAGGAGCGCAAGATACGCCTTGGCGTACCGACGCTTCAACACCGCCCGCTGCAGCCGTTGCGCGGTGCGCTCGTCCTTCGCGATGAGGACCACGCCGCTGGTTTCGCGATCGAGCCGGAAGATCAGATGCATCGCCCCGCCGCCGAGGTACTCGCGCGCCGCACCGACCAGGCTCGACCACGGCCCGGCCTTCGAAGGATGGCAGACGACATCGCCGGGTTTGTTCAGCACCAGCAGCCGTTCGTCCTCGAAAAGAATCCACGCTCGCAGCTCCTCCGGCGCGATCAGGCGAATCGCCTCCGCCGGCTGCTCGCGTTTCGGCCACGGCCCGATCGGACGATCGTAACCGCAGCTCATCAGGCGCGGCTCCTCACCGGTGCTCCATCGTTGCACGAAACAAAGGACATGCCCCGATCCTCCAGCCGAGCTCCATGCACCGCAAGCGCGGGTCCACCCTGGCCGCGGCCCACCTCTCTCCGAATGGCGGCTCCACGCCCGGGCGTTTCGAACCTCAACCGCGTCACCAGCCCACGCTACGTCCCCACTTCCGCGTGCTCCGCCGCCGCCCTTCGTCCCGCACGCGCCTCGCCAGGGCGGGCAAGTCGGAACACACGCACCTCCGCCCGGCCTCAGCCCGGCGCGCCGGGGGAGGAACGAGGCAACGGAGCAGGAGACGCACGGATCGTCCCCGTCTCTGCTTCCTCGGCACGACCTCATCATGGACAATGCCGTGCCACTCCGATCACGAGTTCGTCAACCGGCGGGAGAGCGGACTCCGGTTTTGACGAAATGGCCGCGGGCGCCACGATCGAACCTGCAAACTCCGCGTGATCCCCTACCACATCGAGACCCTCTACCGCCACGAGCCCTGGGCCAGCTGGGTGGTCTTGGCGTGCACGGTGGGGGCGAGCCTGATGATCCAGTTCGGGGGGATTCCGGCCGCTGCCGTCAACCAATCGTTCGTCCTCGGCCAGGGCGGGCCGGAAGCGTTCCTCTGCTACCTCTTCGCCCATAGCGGTATCGCCCACCTGCTGGGCAACATGGTTTTCCTCTGGGTCTTCGGCAACGCGGTCTGCGGCACAGTGGGCAACCTCGGCTTTCTCGCCCTCTACTTCTTCCTCGGGGCCTTCGTCGGTTTCGTGCATCTTCTCTGCGGTGGCGCGCCCCTCGTCGGTTCGAGCGGGGCGATCGCCGGGCTCGTCGGTCTCTCCGTGGCCTTCTTCCCGACCAACCGCGTGAATCTCTACTATTCCGTGCTCTTCGCCACGCGCACGGTGAGCATGCCGCTCTGGGGCGCGGCACTGTACTGGACGGCATGGGACGTGATCGGCGCCTGGTTCGGCCTCGGACCGACGGCCTACTGGGCGCATCTCGGCGGCGCCGCCGTCGGCGTGGGGATCGGTCTCGTGCTGTTGTCGCTCGGCGTCGTGCAGCTCACCGAGTTCGACAACGCATCGCTGCTCGACGTCATGCTGCGGCGCATGCCGCCGCACAAGGTGCGCGCGGCGCAGGAAGCACGGGCCGAGCTGCGCCGGATGGCGCGGGCCTTCATGCACGAGTACTCCGAACTGCCGGCCATCGAACTGTCGCCCGGCGGCGCCCGCCCCCGCCTGACGTTGGCACGGTCGATGGCCGGGGCCCGGCCGGACAGCAACACGGCGCCCGTGCAATTCGGGACGAGACGGACCATCCCGCTCAAGACCGCGACCAAAACGGCCGCAACCGCCGGCGAGGGCCGCCCGGCCGCGTGGCCGCCGGAGCTGCCCGATGTGCGCTACTTCTTCTTCGACGGCGCCCAACGGCAGGGACCCGTGCGCCGCGGCGAATTCCTCGCCGCGCTGTCCCTCACGGCGGACACCTCCCGCTGGTGGTATTGGGCCGAGGGGATGAAGGAGTGGCGGCGCGTCGCCAGCCTGGGCTACTTCGCGAGCCCGGCCTTCGTACGGGCGAAGCCGACGGTGGCCGGCCGTTGATCAGAGATCCGGCGGGACGGTGCCGAGGGACTCCTCCATCGTGGAGAGGCCTTCCTTCACCTTCAACATGGAGTCCTGGTGGAGGGTCTTCATGCCGTTGCGCATGGCGATCTTCTTGAGCTCGGCGGTTTCGAGGCCCTTGTTGATGCCCGCGATCAGCTCCTCGGAGACCACCATCAGCTCGTGGATACCGACACGGCCCTTGTAGCCGGTGCCGCCGCACTTCGGGCAGCCGCGCGGGTTGGCCTTGAAGATCGGCCCGCTCCAGCCGATCGCCTGCTGGAGGATCTCCTTCTCCCGCTCGATCGGCTCGTGCGGCATCTTGCAGACCTTGCAGACGCGGCGCATGAGGCGCTGGGCGCACACGCACAGCAGCGACGACGAGATCATGAACGGCTCGATGCCCATGTCGGTCAGGCGGGCGACCGTGCTCGGCGCATCGTTGGTGTGGAGCGTCGAGAGGAGCAGGTGACCGGTGAGCGCGGCTTCGACGGCGATGTCCGCCGTCTCCTTGTCGCGAATTTCGCCGACGAGAATGATGTCCGGATCCTGGCGGAGGAAGGCGCGCAGCGCGCTCGCGAAGGTGAGGCCGATCAACCGGTGCATCTGCATCTGGTTGATGCCGGCGAGCGTGTACTCGATCGGATCCTCGGCCGTGCGGATGACGAGCTCGGGGCTGTTGATCTCGTTGAGCGCCGAGTAGAGCGTCATCGACTTGCCGGAGCCGGTGGGGCCGCAGTGCAGGATCATGCCGTAGGGCTGGCGGATCACCTCGCGGTACTTGGCAAGATTCTCCTCGGAGAAGCCGAGCATCGGCAGCGGCAGCGTGGACTTCTGCTTGTCGAGAATACGCATCACCACGCCCTCGCCATGGTTGAGCGGCGCGGTGGAGACGCGCAGGTCGATGTCGATGCTCTTGCGGGTGTAGTTCTTGAAGACGATGCGGCCGTCCTGCGGCAACCGACGCTCGGCGATGTCGAGGTTGCACATGATCTTCAGGCGGGCGACGAGCGCCGGGCCGACCTTGGCCGGGAGGCGGAGCTTCTCCTGGCAGTTGCCGTCGATGCGGTAGCGGACGAGCACTTCCTTTTCCCACGGCTCGATGTGGATATCCGAGGCACCGGAAAGGTAGGCATCCTCGATGATGCGGTTGGCCAGCTGGATGATCGGAGCGGATTCCTCCGAGGTGGCATCCTGCTTTTCCAGCTCCCGCTCGACCTCCTGGAACTCCACGCCGATCTTGCCGACGACATCGTCGAACTGCTGGCTCTCGCGGTTGGCGTCGGCGGCGAGCTTGTCGCGGATCTCCTTCTCGATGCTGAGCAGGCGCACGACGCGCATGCCGGTGATCTCGCCGATCTTGGCGGTGACGCTCAGCTCGAAGGGGTTGGCCAGGGCGACGATGATCGTCTGCCCCACCTGGCCGACCGGGAGCACGATGTTCTGCTGGCAGAACGCGCGGTCGAGTTTCTCGAAGGTGCCGTTGTTGATCTTGAACCGGGAAACGAGGAACGGGGCGATGCCGTAGGCCTTCGATTTGCCGAGCAGGATCTGGAAGGGGGAGAGCTTGTACTCCTTCTGCAGCATCTGGTCGAGCGCCTCGCCGGGCAGGTCCTGCGGGGTGGCGACGATCGCGACGCGCTGCTCCGCCGTGAGGCGGCCCATTTCCTCGAGTTTGTCGATGAGCAGAGTCTGGAGACGTCCGAGCGGCATGGTGCGGTGGGTTACTTGGTCCGGAGACCCAGGCCTTCGTTGTCACGCTCCATCTGCAGTTTCCGGAGGAAGTCGCCGATGTTCTCCATGCTCGTCACAAACCAGAGAATCGGCGTCTCGAGCTGGCGTTCCCAGTACGAACGGACCGCCGGGCTGAGATAGTAGGCGGTGACGAGGAAATGGATCCCCTCCTCGGCGTCGAACGGCACCGTCCACGTCGCGCGGCAGGCTTCGAGCTCGAGCTTCTTGCGGAGGTCGTAGGGTTGGTCGTAGTTGGAAAGGTCGACCATGCCGAGCCCCATCTCCTCCACCTCGTAGCTGAGGACCTGCTCCTCGGTGAGCGACTGCTTCTCGTAGACGAGGATGTGCAGCAGCGAGACATTCTCCGCGCTCTCGTTGGCGTTGAGCTCGAGCAACCGCTCGTTGGCCTCGTCCAGCGCCTCGACGGTGATGAGATTGTGCTCCACCAGACTCGAGCCGAGGGCCCGGTTGGCACGCATCATCAATGGCCGTTGGTCAGACATGGGGCGGGAAAGGCGGGAGGAGGACGCGACAAGGGTGGGTGTACGGGCGCCCGGGCGACAAGCCCCGAGTTCGCGCCTCGGAAGCCGCCGCCCGCGGTGCGTTCAGGCCTTCGCCCGGCGGGTGACCTTGGTTTTCTTCTTCGCCGCCGGCCGCTTCCGCGCGGGGCGGACCGCCTTGCCGCCGTTGCGGACGCGGGCGAGCAACTCGAGTTTCAGCTCCGCGAGTCCGGCCTCGGTGGTGCACGAGATCTCGATCACGTCGACCTTGTGGCGGCGGCGGAAGGCCCGGAGATTCGCCGCGGCCTCCGGCAGGTCCATCTTGTTCGCCGCCACGAGCCGGGGTTTCTTCACCAGCGCGGCATCGTACAGCTTCAGCTCCTTCAAGAGGTGGGAGTAGTCATCCCGTGGATCGCGGCCGTCCACCCCGGCCATGTCGATGATGAGCAGCAGCAGCGAGCAGCGCTCGATGTGCCGCAGGAAGCGGTGGCCGAGGCCGCGGTTTTCGTTCGCCCCGTCGATCAGGCCGGGCACGTCGGCCAACGTGAGCCGCTCGTAACGATCGGCGAAATTGATCACGCCCACCTGCGGCTGGAGCGTCGTGAACGGGTACGGCGCCATCTTCGGCCGCGCGTTGGTGATGTGGTTCGTCAGCGAGCTCTTGCCGGCGTTGGGATAGCCGACGAGGCCGACATCGGCGATGCTCTTGAGCACGAGGCGGAACACGCCGTGCTCGCCGGGCAGGCCCGGGTTGGCGCGGCGGGGCGCGCGGTTGGTCGAGGTCTTGAAGTGGAGGTTGCCCCACCCGCCCGTGCCGCCCTTGCACAGCACCAGACGCTGCCCGTCCTCGGTGATCTCGCCGACCGGCTCACCGGTTTCCTCGTTGGTGACGACGGTCCCCAGCGGCACCTTGAGGAGCGCGGAGCGCCCTCCGGCACCGTTCTGATCCTTGCTGCGGCCGTTCTCGCCGCGGCCGGCATCCCAGTGCGGCTTGTACTTGTAGTCGATGAGGTTGTTCACGTCGTCGCACCCGATGAGCACGACATCACCGCCCAGCCCGCCGTCACCCCCGCTGGGGCCTCCGAACGGGATGAACTTCTCGCGCCGGAAGCTGGCGCAACCATTTCCGCCGTCACCGGCGCGGGCTTTGATCACTACCTCGTCGACAAACATGGCGGGCACAATGAACGACCTGCGCCGCTCCGCACAACCGGAATGAAGCCCTGCTCGCGAAAAGTCTCCGACCACGACCCTCGGTCCCGCCGGCGCCACACCGCAGCTTTCGCGGCCCCCGCCGCGCCGCGGGCACACCCAACCATCAGTCAGCGGCGAGCGGACGAGCGTTGAGAGCCAGAATACCGCGAACCATCCCGCACGACCGAGCGCCTCGGCTTGCGCCAATGACGGTGGACGCTCGTCCCTCGAAACGCGTCACTCATCTGCATCGCCGCCGCTCGGCCGTCAAAAAACCGTACGGCACGCGCACACGCGCCCGGATCCTCACGATGCGATCGGGCTTGCGTTGGTAGGGACGCCGCCTCGTGTTCTTCGCGGCGAAGCACACTGGGCCGGCGTCCGCGGG